>JAYRVL010000302.1:0-9940 GCA_041918575.1 Anaerolineae bacterium
CAACCGTCACGCTGAAGCTGACGAGCGCCTGCGTCGTCGGCGTCACGAAGCCGAAATCCACCACGGACGGCGTCTGCGTCTCGCTGACGTTGACCCAACGCTGCTCCGGCGTGCTGGTCAGCATGTTCGAGGCGCTGTGCGCCGTTACCCGGTACGCGCCCGGCAGCAAACCGCCCACCACGTAGCTGCCCTGCGCATCGGTGGTGGCCATGCCCACCAGGGCGCCGTTGTTGTCGGTCAAGGCCACAGTGACATTGGCCAGGGCCTGGGTTTCGTCACTGCTGCGCACACCGTCGCCATCGCTGTCCACCCAAACCGCACCCATGACCTGCCCGCCCGTCGCAGCCGCCGCGGGAGCCGCCCAGGTCAGCGTCGCGGCCAGCAGGATGACCAGGCTGGTCAGCGTCGCCACGGCAACGGCGAAACGAACGATCCCCTGCTGCTGCCGATTCTGCGTGCAAATCATCTGATTCACTCCCTCTTCGTCCCTGGTTCGAGTGGCCGTTTCTGAATGCCGGAATGATAGCACAGGTTTTGCCAGATGTGCTTTACAACTACCTTACAGAAACCACCGCGGCCTTTCCTGGTAAAGTCCTCGTGTCTCGGCGCCTTTGTGTCTTTGTGCCTTTGAGTGAAAACTCCTTCAGCGATCATCAGCCGCTGCGGAGGCGCCGATGCGCAGGCCGCGCCAGCGCAGACCGAGCGCCGCGCTTTCACCGGGCGCGAGGCGCCAGGCGAACTGCGGCGCCAGGTTCAAGGCAAAGAAGCCCTCTGCAACCGACACCTCCGCAGGCGCAGGCTGGGCATGGAACACAACCAGGTAGCCCGCGGCCTGGTTCAGGATGCCGCGCGTGCCGGCGTCGGCCTGGGTCTGCGCAAACCCCTCCGCCTGCCAGCAGGTCAGCGCAGCGCGGCCCGCGTCCAGCAAATCAACGCTGGCCGGGCACAGCTCGTTTTCGATCACCAGGCGCACCGAGACCGGCGCCGCGGCGTTGTTCTGCACGCGGTAGGTCACTTCCAGCCCGTCCTGGTAAATGCTGACCTGCTTGCTGACTGCGGCCCAGGGTGGCAGCGAGACGGCGCCCGGCGCCGGCGCAAAGGTGACGCCGCGCGCGTCCATCTGCGCGTCCCAGGCCAGGTTCTGGTTGGGCTGCAGCACGAGCCGATCATCCAGCCAGAGGAAGTCGGCCAGCCCGCGGGTTTGGCCGGCCATGGGCTGCCAGCGAGCCGGTTCGTCAGGCGCCAACGGAGGGACGAAGTAAGTGGGCAGGGTCTCCGGCTCGCCCTGCCACCAGTCGGCCGGTAGGAAGTGGCCCCACAGCCGGCGCGGATCGGCCGCGGTCGCCGTGAAGCTGCTGACATCCGCCTCGAAATTCGACGGCAGCCAGCGGCGGGGCCAAGTCCGGGTGATGACCGGGTAAGCGCCGTCATGGGAAAATGAGGCGGGGTGCATGGCGTTTTCGTTGCCCACCCACGACACCCCTTCCTGCAAATCGAACGCGTAGAGCAGCCGGCCGCCCAGAGGGGTGAGCACAACGAAGAGGCGCGCGCTCGCCAGGCAGATCTCTTCCATCCCATCAGCGTTGACATCCTCGCGCCAGGTGCGCATCTCCGGGCCGGGCGCAGCGCCAATCTCACGCGTCAACTGCTGACGCCGACTGCTGCGCCAATCGAACGTCTCGTCTGCGCCGGCCAGGTCAGCGCGGGGCCGTTCTTGCGGCGGCGTGGGCGGCGCGGCCGCGGCCAGTGCGGCCGCGGCCAGGCAGACCAGCGCGGCGCGGGCCATTTCCCACTGCCGGTCGCCCGGCTCGCCGATGCCGATGCAGCCAAACTCGAACTGATGGGCGGCCAGGGCCAAATGCGCCTGGGCGATGAGCCGCGCCGCGGCCAGGTTGGCCGGCGGCGCGGCCTGGCTGGCCTGCAGCCGGGCGCGAATGGACGTGTAGAACCGGCGGAAGTAGGCCAGCTTGGGCGAGTGGGCGTTGAAATCGAACCAGTCACGAAAACCATCCTCGTGATAGGGCTTGCCGGACGCGGCCAGGGAGGCGACCATCCAACTGGCCTGCCCATCCGGCACGACGGGCAGATAGCCGCGGGGCGCAGGCGCCTGGCCGGGCGCGGCGACAACCAGCCACGGCTGCTGCTCCAGCTCGGTCAACAGGCGGTCGAGATTGGCCCAGGCCGATTGGGGCAGGACGCCGTCGCTGTAGCCCCACAGGCCCACCGCTTCGGCGTCTTCGGCATACCAAACGTAGTAGGCGTCGCGATCAGGTTGCTCGGCCAGTGCGCGCAGATAGGCGAGGGCGCGGGTCGTGCGGCCGGTCCAGATGGCGTAATTGATGGCGTCTTTGAGCGGCTGATCGTCGTCGAAGAGGGTGATGCGGCTGTCGTCCGCGCCGGTTTGCCAGACGGCGTGGGGCTGAACGCAGCCGGCCCGGCGCAGAAAATCACCTTCGATCAGGGTGTGAGTGTAGCCGCCGGCCGCCAGCAGCGGCGCCAGGCTCTGGCGCCAGCAGCGCTCCGAATTCCAAAAAAGGGTGGGTTCGACGCCAAAGGTGCGCAGCAGAACTTCGCGATGGAGAGTCATCTGCAGCAGGTTGTCCCAGTCATCGCTGGCGTAAGGCACGTTCTGCGCGTACGTGCTGCCCAGCAGCGTGAACTGCCCGGCTTTGATGCCATCGGCCAGCAGTTGCAGCGGCTCCGGGTCGAACCACTGCAGGGCGTGGATGAGGCTGCCGGAAATGTGAATGGCAAACGGCAGGCGTGCGTGGCGCCGCAGCACGTGCAACAGACCGCGATAGCAGACCTGACTGGCGACGTGGCTGAACTGGTTCAGGTTTTGGTTGAAATGAAAGAGGAGCGCAATGCGCAGTGGACTCATGAGGTGTCTCCGTTCTCAGTGCAGCCGGCCCTGCACGGCGTCGCTGGTCAGTTCACGCAGGGCGTCCGACGCGATCCAACGCGCGGTTTTGTCCGGCATGGCCTGAATCGCCAGGCAGGTTTCGATGGCGCGGGCATTCAGGGCGCGGTTGCGCTTGCCGATGCCACGCAGCGCCCAGTTGACCGCCTTCTTGACGAAATTGCGCGCATCGTCCGCCTCACGGGCGATGATGGGCAACAGCGCCTCGAACTGCTGGTCAGATGCGCGTTTGTCATGCACAGCCAACGCGGCCATCAGCACGAAGCCGGCGCGCTTGACGAACTCCTCCGGCCGGCCGCTCCAGGCCGCGGCTTTGTCCCAGGCAAGGGGGGTGCGGTCGAACAGGTTGCTGCACACCTGGTCACATACGTCCCAGGAATCGAATTCAGCGGCCCAACGCTCCATCTGCTCCTCAGTCACCCAGCGCGGATCATCTACGAGCGCGGCCAGGATACGCGCCTCATGGATGCCCGATTCCCACAGTTCAACCGCCAGCGCATGGTTGCGCCCGGCCCGCTTAGCCAGTTGGCGCACCGCCGGAATCGAAACACCCAGCGTATCGTGGGGGTTGATGCCAAACTTCGCCATCCCCGCCACATTAGCCGGATTCGCCTGCCTGCGCAGCTCGGCGATCAGCTCCATACCAGTCATTTTTCCAACCTCCGCAATTCCAACAAAGAGCAGGGATCAGAGGTCAGAGACTGGGTATGCGGATGGCGGATAATCTCCAATCTCCAATCTCCGGCCTCCAATCTCCAATCTCCGGTCTCCAATCTCCAATCTCCGGTCTCCAATCTCGTCATCGGTCTGGACGGGGCGACGTGGGATTTGCTCAATCCGATGATGGCGGCCGGGTGGATGCCAAACCTGGCGCGGTTGGCGGCTGAAGGAACCAGCGCGGCGCTGCGGTCTACCTTGCCGCCGTTGACCGCGCCGGCCTGGAGCAGTTTCATGACCGGGCTGAATCCGGGCCGGCATGGCGTTTTTGCCTTTCAGCGCGCGCTCAACCGGGACCTGGAGCGCACCTTTGTCAACGCCACCGCCATCCAGGCGCCGCTGCTGTGGGAACGGCTGAGCAATCACGGCCTGCGCGTGGGCGTGCTCAACGTGCCCCTGACCTACCCGGTGCGTCCGGTCAACGGCTGGCTGGTCAGCGGCATGATGACGCCATCCGAGGAAAGCGACTTCACCTATCCGGCCGATCTGGCGGCCGTCCTGCGCAGCCGACGTTATGTCATTGATCTGCGCGTGCTCAAGCAGGAGCGCGATTACCGGGCGCCGGAGCAGCGCCTGGCCCTGGTCAACGACCTGCGCCGCACGCTGGAGGATCGCCAGGCTGCGCTGGAAGAGACGCTTCTGCCCCTGGGCGGCGATTTCATCATGGTGGTGTATGAGACGCCGGACCGCTTGCAGCATTGGACCTGGCGCTACCTTGACGATCTGCTGAGCCTGTCCGGGCCGCGCACGTTCGAGCGCACGCCGATTCATGATGCGGTGGAGGCGGCTTACCGGGCCGTGGATGCCGCGCTTGGCCGCACCCTGGCGCGGGCTGCCGGGCCGCAGACGCGCGTCTTCATGCTGTCGGATCATGGTTTTGGCTTTCGTCACACCCGCGTGCATGTGGATCAATGGCTGGCGAACCAGGGCTGGCTGACGTATGCCAGCGGCAAGGCCGATGTGCGCAAGCAGTTGAAGCAGTACATGGGCTGGGTCAAGCGTTTTCTGCCGCGCGGTCTGCTGTTGCGCGGGCGCCGCGCCTTTGCCGTCAACCGCATCATTGATTGGGCGCATACGCAAGCCTATTCCGGCGTCGCCTCCGAGTACGCCATCTACATCAACCGCCGCGACCGTGAACCCTACGGCAGCGTGACCGACGCCGATGTGGCCGCCCTGCGCCGTGAGATCAAGGCGCGGCTGCTCGAATTGGTTGACCCGCGGCAGGGGCAGCGCGTGGCGCGGGCCGTGTACGATCGCGAGGAGTTCTATCAGGGGCCGTTCACCGACCAGGCGCCGGACATCGTCTACGAACTGGCGCCCGGCTATGAGCCGACGTCCGAGGTTTCAGCAGGGCGCATCTTCAGCGACGTGACCGCGGAGGGCGAGGGGATGCATCAGCCGGACGGCATCTTCCTGGCCTGGGGGCCGGACATTGCGGCGCAGCGGTTGGGCCCGGGGCTGGGACTGGCCGACTTAACGCCCACCATTTTGTACAGCCTGGGCCTGCCTGTGCCGCAGGGGCTGGATGGCCGCGTGATGAAGGAAATTTTCACCGCAGCGTACCAGGCCGAACATCCCATCAACCTGGGCGCGGAGACCGAGGCGGCGATCGAACCGCGCCAGCAGGTCTATTCTGTGGGCGATGAAGCGCTGATCGCAGAAAAGCTAAGAAATCTAGGATACCTGGACTAATCCGAGAATTCCTCATCTATGCCAACTATTTTCATCGAGGGGTACAGATTTCGTTTCTACTCGTCTGATATGAACGAACCGCCTCATGTGCATATCCTGAGAGGCGGCAATCAGGCTAAAGTCTGGTTACAGCCTGTTCTCGTGCAAGCCAATTACGGGTATAATCAGGCAGAGTTGAATCGCATCGTAAGATTGACGATCGAGAACCAGGCTCAACTATTGGAGGCGTGGTATGAGTACTTCAAGCGATAACGGTCAGGTGACTCCCCAGGCAACAGGTGTTCGCGTTGCCGGCAATCTACTACGGATTGGCCTGAATGACGGGCGTGAGTTGAAGGTATGGGTAGACCAGGCGCCCTGGTTGAAATGGCTGTCTGGCGCCACTCCCGATCAACAAGAGCGCTGGTCAATTGAGCCGCAAGGATTCGCTGTTTATTGGGAAGACCTGGATGACGGCGTTGAGATAAGCCATTTACTGGAGATGGCCTCCGCAAATAACTCATCCATCGAACTTTCATTGCCTCCTGGAAGCCGATTCGACCCGTTTCTTGTCGGGCCTGGCGAAGCGCTCTCATCAGCGGCGCTGGAGAACCGGGCGCGTGAGGCTGAGCATGAGCGACATTTTTCGTCTTGATGCCGGGCGTGTGCAGAGCGGACGCCTGCGCCGCCTGGGCCGCCTGGCCGGCCCGCTGGCGCGCTACCAGCGCTGGAATTGGGCCTGGCGTCTGGAGATCGCCCTGCGCTACCAGCCGATTGCCGACGCGCTGGCTGACCGGCCGGCCGGGCTGCGCATCCTGGATGTTGGCTGCGGCAGCAAGGGCGGCGTCACGTCCTACGTGCCTCGCCCGGCGTTCGGCGTGGATGTCACCTTCGACCGCCAGCGCCTGCAAGACCACCCCCTGCTGACCGCGGTTGTGGCTTCGGGCGCGGCCCTGCCCTTTGCCGATGACAGCCTGGATGTCGTGCTCTGCCTGGACACGCTGGAGCATCTGACGCCGGCTGACCGCCGCGCGGTGGTGATGGAGATGGCGCGCGTGGTGGCCGCGCACGGCCTGCTGATCGTGGGCGCGCCGTGCGGCGAAACGGCGCGCGCGGCCGAGGAGGAGATTGCGCAGGCATTCGCCCGCCAGACCGGCCGCGTGCATCCGAAGCTGGGCGAGCACCTGGAGCACGCCATGTGGTCCGCGGCCGATTTGCAGGCGCTGGTGGAGGAGGCCGCGGCCGCGCATTTCGATGCGTTTCGGCTGCGCGTCGTGCCCAATGTCAACATTCGGGTCTGGCTCTTCTTGCGGCGGCTGTTCGACCTGGGGTGGCCGCTGCCGGGCCTGACTCACGCGCAGCGCCTTGTGCTGCAGCCGCTCTATGCATGGCTGGCCCCGCGGCTACATCAGGCGCCAACCTACCGGCAAATCGTTTTCTGCCAGCCCGGCCGCTGAGAGCGGCGCGGCTGGCCTTTGATTGTGTATTACTGTGAAAAACTCAACCTTGTCAAACTCTGACGCCAGCGCCCGGCGAGTCGTGGTGATCGGCCTCGACGGCGCTACTTTCGATCTGATCCAACCCTGGGCCAGCCAGGGCCATCTGCCGAACATGGCCCGTCTGTTCCGGGCCGGCGCGTGGGCGCCGTTGGAATCGGTGCTGCACCCCTTCACCGCGCAAGCCTGGACCTCAATGGTCACCGGCGCCAACCAGGGCAAGCATCGCATTTTCGATTTTTGGGAGCGCGATTTCAGCGCCTACGGCTTTCGCCTCACCAATGCCAGCTACCGCGCCCTGCCCGCGCTGTGGACGCTGCTCAGCCAGGCCGGCCGCCGGGTGATTGTGCTCAACGTGCCGATGACCTACCCGCCCGAAAAAGTCAACGGCGTGCTGGTCTCCGGCTGGGACACGCCGGGCATGGGGGCCGCGTTCACCTATCCGTTGGCGCTGAAGGCCGAGCTTGCGACGCTGGCCGGCGGCCAGCCCTATGTCATCGTGCCGGACGACTGGAAGTACAGCACAGCGCAGCGCGGGGACATGGTGCTGGCCGAACTGCTGCGCGAGATTGATGTACGCTTTGCCGTCGCCGCGAACCTGATGGCGCGCGAACCGTGGGACTTGACCTTCTTCGTGGTGAGCGCGCTCGATGGCGCGGCCCATTTCCTGTGGAAATACCACGATCCCAGCCATCCGCTGTTCGATCCGGCGGTCACTGCGCAGATGTTCGGCGAAGACCCCCTGCTGCAGGTGTACCGGCGCGCGGATCAGCGCCTGGGCGAATTCCTGGCAACTCTGCCGGCCGATGTGCATGTGCTGGTAGTCTCCGACCACGGCGAAGGCGCGTTGGAGGACACCGAGATTCATCTGAACCTGTGGCTGGCGCAGCGGGGACTGCTGACGCTGCGCTCGCCCGGCAGTCACCGCCCGGCCGGCGCCGCTCTCAAAGCGCTGGCGGCCCGCCTGGTGGATCGCGGCAAGCGCGCCTTGTACGGCCGCGTGTCGTTCAGCACCCTGTCGCGGCTGCGCCATTTGTGGCCGGATAAGTTGCGCACCACCCTGGGCGAGGAGTCGTTCTTTCCGGGGATTGATTGGGCGCACACGCTGGCCTATTCCGAAGAGGTGCGCGGCAATATCTGGATCAACCTCAAGGGCCGCGATCCGCAGGGCATTGTGACGCCCGGCGCGGAGGTTGAAGCCCTGACCGCGCGCATCATCAGCGAGCTGCAAGACCTGGCCGATCCGGTGACAGGCCGGCGCCTGGTGCGCCGCGTCTGGCGCCGCGAGGAGCGCTTCAGCGGGCCGTTCAGCGAGCGCCTGCCCGATCTGCTGGTCGAAGCCGAATATCCCGACCTGTTTCGTCCGCGCGGCGCGTATCACGGCCGCGAACCGGTACGTCACCTGACGGTAGAGGAGATGAGTCGCCGGCGCATCACCGGCTGTCATCGCGCGACCGGCATCTTTTACGCCCAGGGGCCGGCCGTGCAGCCCGGTCAGGCCCTGGCGCCGGCCAGCATCCTGGACGTGGCGCCGACGGCGCTCTATCTGCTCGACGAGCCAATACCCGATTGGATGGACGGCCGCGTGCTGACAGAAATGCTGACGCCCGCGGCGCTGGCCAGCCAACCGGTGACAATTGCCGCGCACGCGCCGGGCAGTGTCGCCAACGCCGGCGGCGCTGTGCAAGGCTACGACGAAGCCGAAGCCCAGGAAGTGACCGACCGGCTGGCGGGGTTGGGGTATTTGTGATGAAGTCTGAGACGCCGTTTTTGTACGTTGGGGGGCTGGTGTTGGCGGCGGCGCTGGCCGGGCTGACGCTGATCTCGCCGTTTGCGGGGCTGGCGCTGGCGTTTGCCGGCCTGGTGATTACGCTGGCCTGGCTACGACCGTTCTATCTGCTGGCGCTGCTGGTTCTGGGGCTGCCTTTTCATGTCTTTGCCAGCCGGGCCATGGTGGGCCAGCTCAACGTGTCTCAAAACATGGTGGAGATGTTTGCCTTCTGGAAAGAAGGCGTGATGGCGCTGTTGATTGGCGTCCTGCTTCTGCGCCGCCTGTTCGGCCAGGATCGCTTCAAGGTCAGACTCTATCCGTTCGACCTGGGGCTGGCGTGCGTGGCCCTGCTGATGGGCGCGTACGTGTTGGTCGGGCCGCTCCTGAACGTGGGCATCTACGGTTTTCGCAACTACCTGGAACCGCTGGTGATCTTCTATCTCTTGCGCGTCATACCGGTCAGTCCGCGGCAGCTTCACTTCCTGGCGCTTGCCATCCTGGGCGTCTCGGTGGTCATGGCGCTGGTGGTCATCTACCAGGTGGCGTTCTGGAATTTCGACGATCTCTACAACTGGGGGTTTCGTGAGACCGATGGCGCGATTCCCAACGCGTTCTACACGGCCGAGGTGGAGCGTCAGCCCCATCTGCGCGCCATCGGCACGGTGACCAGTCCCAACGAACTGGGCCTGATGCTGGTGCTGGCCATGGCGCTGGCGCTGGTTTTTGCCTTGCAGGCGCAGCGCGCCTTGTGGCAGCGCGGTCTGCTGCTGGCGATCACCGCGCTGTACGGTGTGGCGGTGCTTCTCACCTACTCACGCAGTTCCCTGGTGGGCCTACTGAGCATGGTGGCCGCGCTGGCCGTGTTGGAAATTGGCGTGCGCAACCTGGGACAGGCGCTGCGCTTCGTCCTGCACAGCCCCGGCACGATCCTGGCGATCATCGCGCTGGCCGCGCTCCTGGTCGTGGGCGCGGAACGAGTGGGCCTGGCGGCGCGCATCACCCGCGGCATCAACATGAACGACCCTTCGGCCGTCGGTCACCTGGCCTCGTACGAGGCTTCGATCCCCTTCATCCTCGACCATCCACTCGGCATTGGCGTCGGCCTTGCCGGTCCGCGCGCGCTCAAGTTCTCGGACAGGATCAAGATCGAGCACGTGGAAAGCTCCTGGCTGCAGATGATGATGGA
Source organism: Anaerolineae bacterium (assembly GCA_041918575.1). Classification (GTDB taxonomy): domain Bacteria; phylum Chloroflexota; class Anaerolineae; order SSC4; family Amarolineaceae; genus Amarolinea. Next base: position 9,762 of record JAYRVL010000302.1, read on the forward strand.
GATCGGCATCCCCGGCACGCTGTTTACGCTCGGCGTTTACCTGGTGTTGGTGTGGCCGCGGCGCGCCGACCGCCGGCTTTGGGGCGGCGCACACGCTGGGTCTCTGCTGGCGCGGGCGCGGCCTGGATTGCGGCGGCGGGCGGCCGCGGACCGCGGCCGCCGCGACGCGACCGCGCCGG
>JAYRVL010000303.1:0-3718 GCA_041918575.1 Anaerolineae bacterium
ACAGCCCGGCAGCCGCGTGGCGGTGAACCTGATCGGCGTGCGGCCCGATGAAATCCCACGCGGGCAGGTGGTGTGCGCGCCGGGAAGCCTGAGCAGCAGCATTCTGCTCGACGTGCGCCTGCGGCTGCTGCCGCGCGTCACGCCCCTCAAGCACAACCAGTTGGTGGATGTTTTCAGCGGCGCGGCCGAAGTGCCGGCCTATGTGCGCCTGCTGGACTGCGAGGTTCTGGAGCCGGGGCGCCAGGGTTGGGTGCAGCTTCGCCTGGAACGACCGCTGGCCCTGGCGCGCGGCGATCATTTCATCATTCGCCAGCCGTCGCCCAGCCACACCCTGGGCGGCGGGCTTGTGGTGGATGCACGCCCGGCGCGGCGCTGGCGACGCTTCCGGCCGGAGACGATCAGCCGTCTGGAAACCCTGTCGCACGGCACGCCGACCGAAATCTGGCTGCAGGCGCTGAGCAAGGAGGAACCGGCGCCGGCGCGCAGTGTGCATGGCCGCAGCGGCCTGGCCGACCACCTGGCGCAGGCGGCCCTGCTGGAGGCCCACGCGGCCGGCGATGTGATCGTGCTGGGCGGCGCGGCAGAGCCAGGGCCGGACACGCTGGTCATTTCGCGCGGCGGCTGGAGCCAGGTCAGCGGCCGGCTGAGCGCGATCCTGGAAGAGACCCACCGCGCCTTTCCGCTGCGCGCAGGAATGCCCAAAGGCGAGCTGAAGTCACGGCTGGACCAGGGACGCCCCGCGCCCTTGACCCCGCGGGCTTTCAACGACCTGTTGAGCCATGCGGAAGAGGTCGGGCTGCTGCACGTCAGCGAGGCGGCGGTGCGGCGCGCCGGTCACACCGTCACCTTCGACGCCCGGCAGCAGGCGCTGGTCAAGCGTCAACTGGCCGCGTTCCGGCAGCAGCCGCACACCCCGCCTGGGCTGGCCGAGGCGCGCGCCGCGCTGGGCGATGAACTGCTGACCGCGCTGCTGGAGCAGGGGCAGTTGGTCAAACTGAGCGAGGACGTGGCCTTCGACGCGGCCGCGTATCAGGAACTGCTGGTCGCGGTCAAGCAGATCATTCAGCAGGAGGGCAGCGTCACCGTGGCGCAGGTGCGCGACCGCTTCAACACCAGCCGTAAATACGCGCTGGCGCTGCTGGAATACCTGGACAGCATCCGCGTCACCCGCCGCGTCGGCGACGCACGCGTACTGCGATGAACCACGATATTCATACGGTGAGCGATTTTGAAATTGTTGCGCCATACACCTTGCGGATCGAGTTCGATGACGGGAGCGTTCAGACGATAAATTTCTGGCCGTTACTGCGGGGAGAACTGTATGGCCCGCTGCGTGATCTGAACCTGTTCGATCAGGTTCGCCTGGACGAGGAAGCCGGCACGCTGGTTTGGCCGAACGATGCCGATTTTGATCCTGCCACTCTACACGACTGGGACGCAGTCGGAGAAGCGATGGTTGAGATGGCCTTATCCTGGCCGATGGTGTCAAGCCCACTCAAGCGGCGGCCGGAAATGCTGCCTGCCTGAAATGACTGTACAGCAGTACTCGACTCTTCAACTTGGAAATGACTCAACGCAAGCAGATTGTACCACAGAGCACACGCGAAAGCTCAAATATCCTGTGAATCCTGACAATCCTGTCCGCATTCCTGGCAGGCTGAGTAGCCACACAGTGACTGAGTACGCCTCGGCACAGTCATAGCCTGTATTGGCCTGTAATAAACGTGCGCCAACCAGGACTATGCCGATGGATGCCCGCAAGATGGGCAATCCGGTCATCCTGGATTACTGATGGGAGACAGCTATGTGGTTCGATAATCCATCGAAGAAAGTGGAACGTCTAAAGAAGGCCAATGTGCCGACGCGCTCGGCCAACCAGCGCGTACCGCCGGGACAGGTTTTGTCCGAGCGCTTCCCGGTGCTGCACTACGGCAGCGTGCCGGCCTACCGAGATTTGTCCAAGTGGGACTTCCGCATCTTCGGCCTGGTCGCGGAACCCCTGCGGCTGACCTGGGATCAGGTGATGGCGCTGCCGCGCAAGACGATCACGGCCGATATCCATTGCGTGACGCGCTGGAGCAAGCTGGACACGACCTGGACCGGCGTGCCCTGGAGTGAGGTGCTGAAGCTGGCGCAGGTCAAGCCCGAAGCTACCCACCTGATGGAGCATGGCGAGAATGGCTTCACCACCAACATCAGCCTGGGAATCCTGGCGGCAGACCCGGACGCCATGCTGGCCTTCGAATACGACGGCAAACCGCTGACGCCGGAGCATGGCTATCCGCTGCGCATGCTGGCGCCGAGCAAGTATTTTTGGAAGAGCGCCAAATGGCTGCGCGGCCTGGAGTTCATGGCCGGCGACCGCCCCGGCTTCTGGGAGCAGAACGGCTATCACATGGAAGGCGACCCCTGGCGCGAAGAGCGCTTTGGATGGTGACGATCCAAGAATTCATGCATTAGCAAAAACGGCTCCGTCATGGTAGAATTGTGATCAAGGAGCAGGAATGACGCACCCTGTAGCTACCCATCTGAGCGCCCTTCTCGACGCCGCGGCCGACCGGTGGCCCGACCGAGAAGCGATTGTTTTTCAGGACATGCGGCTTACCTGGCGGATGCTGGCGCAGCAGGTTGATCGGTTGGCTGCCGCGTTCATGGCCCTGGGCATCGAACACGGCGATTGCATCGGCCTGCAGTGTGCCACGCGGCCCGAATACATCATTACCTACCTGGCGGCCATGCGCTGCGGCGCGGTCCTGGCCGGTTTCAACAGCCAGCACACGCCCCTGGAGGTTAGCCGCCTGGCCCCGCTGGCGCGACCGGTGCTCCTGGCGCTGCAGGCCGATGCGGCCGCCCGCTTGCAGCCCTTCCTGTCCACCCTGACCAGCGTGCGTCACCTGGTCATCATCGGCGATGCCATGACTCATGCGGATGGCGTTGCCGAAGGCGCCCATCTGTTGACCGATCTCATGACCGCCCAGGCTCAACCTGACCTGCGCGCCGCCCTGGCCGGCCGGCAGGCGCAGTTGCAAGCCGACGATGATGCCTTGATCGTCTTCACCGGCGGCACCACCGGCGCACCCAAAGGCGCGCGGCTCAGCCATACCAACATCATCAGCAACATTGCGGCGCAGGTGCATCACCTCGGCTTCCGCAGCACTGACCGCATTTTCCTGCATTTGCCCATGAATCATGTCAGCGGCGCGGTGCTCATCACCATCGGCGCTTTATTTAGCGGCGCGGCCCTCATCATGCTCGAGCGCTTTCACCCCGTTGACACCCTCACCCTGGTGGCCCAGGAGCGGGTCACGATCCTGGGCCAGGTGCCGACGATGTGGATCATGGAGTTCCTGCTGCCCCATTTCGATGATTTCGACCTGTCCTCGCTGCGCATGACCATCGTCGCCGGCGCGCCCACCCCGCCGGCCGCCATGCGCCGCATCGCGTCCCTGGCCCCCTTTCCCGTGCATGGCTATGGCTTGACCGAATCCGCCGGCATGGTGACTTACACCCGCCCCGCCGACAACGCCGATACGCTGGTGCGCACGGCTGGCTGCGCTGCGTCTGAGTTCGACGTACGCATCGTGGACAGCGCCCGCCAAACGCTGCCGCCAGACCAGATCGGCGAGATCGCCGTACGCGGACCTTGCGTGATGAAGGGTTATGTGCAAACTCCGGCGGACAACGATGCCGCGCTCGACGCCGACGGCTGGCTCTTCAC
>JAYRVL010000304.1:0-3445 GCA_041918575.1 Anaerolineae bacterium
ATCTTCCATCTTCTATCTTCTATCTTCCATCTTCCATCTTCTATCCTCTATCTTCTATCTCCTATCTTCTATCTTCCATCTTCCATCTTCTATCTCCTATCTCCTATCTCCTATCTCCTATCTCCTATCTTCTCAGGCTGAGGTCTTCTTCATCCTTGCCAGGATATTCGCCAGCCGCTCATTGCCGCCGGCGGGCGGCCGCCAATCTACCTGGATGACCGACGCGCCCTGCACGCGCAGATTGTCGGCAAATGACTCCAGCCCCACATTGATGGCGACCAGGGATTGATTGAGCAGCGCCAGGTGTACCGGCGCCAGCTCAGGGCCGTCAGCGGAGGCGGCGAGGGGCATGAGGAGCTGCCCGGCCTGGCGCACCGCCGCTTCATGGCTGGTGGAGACCCACGCGCCCGCGCTGCGCAGTTGCTCGATCTGCGCATCCAGGTTCTGCGGGTCGCTGTCGGTTCCTGTCACCATGGCCACCACGGCCAGGTGACGACCCGCGTCCGCGGCCAACTGTCGCGCCTGGCCAATGGCCGGCGCCAGCTCGCTGGCCGGATCGGGATGCGCGCCATAGCCCAGCACCACGTCCAGCAGAATCACGGCCGTTTCCGGGTCCTGCGCCTCTTGTAGCAGCCGGCGGATGCGCAGCTCGTTGTCCAGCATGGGATGCAGGCGGCCGACTGTGAACTCATCTTCGCCCAGGTCAACGATCGTGTGCTCCTGGCTGTGCAGCGCGTTGGGCAGCTTGTACGCCTTGTTCAGCGGTGCGTTGGCCCACACGGCCGGCAGATAATCGGCCAGGAGATATTGGGCCTCGTAGGCCAGGGTGCCGCCGGAGAAGAGTCCGCGCAGGAAGCGTTGGCCGGGTGCAAACGGCGGCGGCGTCTGACGTTCCTGCGCGGCGCCGGCCTGATCCAGTAAATCCACAGCCAGCCCGGCGGCGTGATCCAGCCCGGCCGCGAAGTGCAAATGGCCCACCTGCGCGGCAATGGGGGGCCGCCCCACGAAGACCACGACCACCGGTTTGGTCGCGGCGCGGGCCAGGCGCAACACCTGCGCGGCCACCGTGGGGCTGGGCGGCTTGGAGACCAGCACGATGACCCTGGTCTGCGGGTCGCGGTCGAGGATGTCAATGCCCTGGCGGAAGGTGATTGCGCCAACGGCTTCGGTCAGGTCACGACCGCCGGCGCCGATGCCGTGGCTGACGCCGCCGCCCAGTTGATGGATGCGCGCCGTCACCTGCTGCAGGCCGGTGCCGGCCGCCGCCACCACGCCGATGGGGCCGGGGCGCACATGGTTGGCAAAACCCAGGCCAAAACCGCCAATGAGCGCGGTGCCGCAGTCCGGCCCCATGACGAGCAGGCCCCTGGCCGCAGCTATCTTTTTCAAGGAGATTTCATCTTCGACGGAGACATTGTCGCTGAAGAGAAAGACATGTTTGCCCATCTCCAGCGCCTGGCGAGCCACCCCGGCCGCGTAGCGTCCGGCCACGGAAACCAGCACCCAAGCCGCGGAGGGCAGCGCCTGCGCCGCCATCTCCAGGCTGTGCGGCCGGTATTCCTGTTCCAGCGTCGGCCGCCGGCGGGTGAGAAGTTCGTTGACCTGCGCCAGGGCCGCGTTGGCCGCGGCCGCATCAGCCCCGGAGACAACGATCACCAGATCGTCGGGCCGGGCTGCGGCTGCTACGGCCGGCAGCAGATTGGATTGCGCCAGCAATTCTTTGTTGGCGGAAGTTCCCATCACCACGCCGGCTTCGCTGATCCCCGGCAGCGCGGCGAGAGCGCGCTGCAACTGCATCAAGATCACCGAATCGTAGTAGACTCCCGAGCGGACTTCGACTCTGGTCTCTGCCATAGACACCTCGTCTGCGCGAACAAGCCGATGCAAACACGAGAGGGGTGTGGTAAATCAACGCTTGTCTGACATGTGGAGCGGGCGATTGACCGGACCAGAGCGTTTGTAGATACCCTGCCCGATCACTGCCAGTATATCATCTTCTTTTGTGAGTGTCAATCTGAGACAAATCGCGAAATTTTCTCAGGCTGCGGGTGCGTCGAAGAAGCGGAATGTGCCCATGATTGGGGCCGAAGCCAAGATGTGTCACAAATTGTCACGTTATGAGCCGGGGATATGTGTACAATACCGGCATGTCCTATCGAATCAGGCGACGGCGAGTTACAACTGAGATTACTGAGACCCTGACGGTGGTCATTGAAACGTTCGACGCGGATGGGCATGTGGCCGCGGAAAACGGGACGATGATCGTCGTGCTCAGCAGTGAAACGACGCAGCAGATCGAAATCATTGCCGACGGCTCGGAAGATCCGAGCTTGTTCGGGGAGTGACCTCACCTCAACCCCCGGCCCCTTCTCCTCTCCGTCATACGGAGAGGAGAAGGGGGGAAGAGGGCGGAACGGGGTTGGCGGGGACGTTATTTTCTGGTTAGGTGGGTGTAGACCCATCGTTGAAATTTCTTGAGGAGACCAATACTGATGAAACGCTTGCTAATAACACTGTTCCTGTTTGCTCTGCTGCTGACCGCCTGCGGCGGCAGCCCTGCCTCACCCACGGCAGCTCCCCCGGCGGCTACCAGCGCGCCGGCGGCTACTAGCGCGCCGGCGGCTACTAGCGCGCCGGCGGCTACCAGCGCGCCGGCGGCCACCACTGCCCCCGCGGCCACCACTGCCCCCGCGGCCACCATCGCCCCTCCGCCCGCGCTGGGCGATCCCAAGGCCGCGGTGATCGCGGCCATGCAGACCCAGATGAAGGCCGGGCCTTATCGCACCACGACCAGCATCACATCCGACAGCGGCAACATAGAGATGACGGGCGAGGTTGTGCCGCCCGACAAGATCCACATGACGATGAAGTCAGCCGATTATGAGAGCGAAAGCATCTACATCGGCGAACAGGGATGGAACAAGCGCAATGGCGAATGGGAGGTGTCGCCTGTGTCTGGCAGCATGATCTTCGAGCAGATTGGCCTGATGGCTACGCCGGAATCGCTGGCCGCGATGCTCAGCAATGTCCAGGCTGCCGGCGCCGACGAGGTGAATGGCGAACGCGCGCGCGTGTACACCTACACTTCCACTTTTGGCGAGGCCGGCGCCGACCAAATCGTCAGCCAGGTCAAGCTGTGGGTAAGCGAGAAACGGGGTCTGCCGATCAAACAAGAGGTCGAAGGCGAAGCCGGCGGAATCAAATCCAAGAGCGTGCAGGTGATCGAGTACGATTCGGCAATCAGCATCAAACCGCCGATGTAAAACCCGCGGCCGCGCGTCCTCCTGCGTGGACGCGCGGCCGCCAGGCCCATCAGACGCGATTTCAATCACTACGAGTAACTGCTCAGCCAGGCAGTGAGAATGGTCTCGATAGCGCCCGGAGCGCCCCCCTGCCCCCCAATCCTGGGGGAGCCGAATGCTTTTCCCCCCGCGGTTGGGGGGCA
>JAYRVL010000305.1:0-3783 GCA_041918575.1 Anaerolineae bacterium
CGGAAGATCTTCTCGTCCCACGTCCGGCTAGAGTCGCGGTCGAAGATGACCAGGTGTCCGGCTTCCGCGGCGCAACGATCCATGTATTCCCACGTCTGCTGTGATCCTTCAGCGGTGGTTGTTTCCAGCGACTTGCGGCGCAGCTTGGTCTCGACGACCACCTTCTGCACCGGTCTTGGTTCGACTTCCCCGTAAGGCCATAGGATCAGCAGATCGGTGCGGCCATGCCCCAACCCGTACTCCCGCTCGATGCGGCCGCCGCCATTGACAATGCGCTGCAGGAAGGCTTGCAGCAGGAGCTGCGGCCCCGCTTCCTTGTAGTCGAAGCGCTCCACCCAATGCTCGGAATGCTCGCGGAAAAAAGATTGAAACGCAGCGATCAGCTTGTCAACCTCCAAACGACCATCCGGCAGGATATACCAGGCTGCAACGAGGGTCATGCCGGTCTGGGCATCCCAGGTCAGCTCGCGGGGAATCACTTCCTGGTAGATGCGGTTGGCTAATTGCAGCGCCCCCGTCCGATCCTGCCGAACCAGGCCCAAGTCAACCACGTACTGCACGTCGTCAGCGCGAAACTGTTTTCCGAACACCTCGCCAACCAGGATCGGTTCGATCACGCGGCGCACGCGTGGTTCCTTGAGTTTGTCGGTCAACTGGTCCAGGTGCGTTTCCCTGCGTAAGATGATCGCCTCTTTGGCTTCGAGGATCAGTTCCGCGGTGATGGGCTGTGCGCGGTCACGGGTGTCCGGCATGTGAAAGCAGGTTTCGTAACCCAGCGCATTGACCAGCCAGGGCTGCCCCTGCGTCAGATCCCAGGCCAGGGCCAGGGCCTCGGGCGTGAACGGCTGGCCTGTCTCGGTGGTGTGCTGTTGGTAGAGCGTTTGCATTTCGGCCTGGCTGAAGTCCCCCAGCCGGAGCGAGGCCGCCTTGATGTTGAAGGCGCTGCCGCCCGTGATGATGGTTTTCTCTTGTTCGGAGTGGATGCGATAGTCGCGCACGTCCCGCACGCCGCAGAGGATGACACTTTGGGGAAATTGATCGGAGCGTTTGTCATAGCCTGAGCGCAACTGCCTAAGAACTGAAATCAGAGTATCTCCAATCAAGGAATCAATCTCGTCAATGAGCAAAATCGTGGGTCTGGAACTGCGTTGTGTCCACCAGGTTAGCCCTACGCTCAACGCCGCAAATCCCCCGAATCGCGCCATGATCTCCTGACCCTGATCGAGAAAGAAATCATCGCCGAGAAAACCCTGCGCACGTAACGCCATTTCGGCCAGAATGGCCTGCATTCCGCTTTTCACGTCCTCGCGTGCAGCCTGGGCGCTTTCAACGTTGATGTAGAGACAATGATACGCGCCAGATGCGTTTAGGTGATTCATCAGCGCCAGCAGCAGGCTCGTCTTGCCCACTTGCCGCGGCGCGTGCAGCACGAAGTATTTTTTCTGGGCGATCAGGTCCAGAATCTCATGCAAGTTCACCCGGCCGAGCGGGGGCAGGCAATAATGATCCGCGCAGTTGACCGGCCCGGCGGTGTTGAAGAAACGCATGGCAAGACCTCCGATCCCTGTTCTGAAAGGGCCTGATACGAGGTCCGGTCACGATGCCCGACCTGCACCATGCCGTCCTCGACATGGCTCGTATTATAGCATGGATCAACAGCGGTTCCCGAATTGCCCGCGTTGTGGTAACTGCTGGGTCTGCCTGGAATTCAGACAGGATTCACAGGATTGACAGGATATTCGAACTCTCGTGCCGATAGTTTTGCACACCACAGAGCAAGAATCCTGTACATCCTGTTCATCCTGTCAAATCGGCCCCTGCAGGGGTGAGCAATTACCATTACGCGGCGCCCAGACCGGCGTGCGGGCCTTGCAGGGGCACGTCGGGAATGACGGCGGCCGGGCGGCCGGTCTGCACGGCGACGCCCTGCGTGTCGCGCAGTTCATCGCTCATGCCCAGTTCGTCGAAGATGCTGGTGGCGCGGAAGTGGCAATCCACGGCCCAGGCCATCTGCCCGGTGCGGTCGTAGAGGCGCCGCAGGCTGAGGTAGGTGCGGGCCAGGTCAGGCCGGGCGCGAATCTGACGCAGCAGGTCCAGGCTGGCGATGAGCGCCTGTTCCACGGCCGGCCAATCGGGCGCGGGCTGCCGCGCCAGGGCATCACCCAGCAGACGCAGCGCCACGCCGGCCGCCCAGCGGTCGCCGGCCGCGCGCGCCAGGTCGAGCGCCTGCTGCGCCCAGGCGCTGGCCGTGGCGGCCTGCCCTGCAGCCAGGTGAGCTTCGGCCAGGAACAGATGGGTGAGGTGGAAAAAAACGCGGTAGCCGGTCTCGTTGGCCCAGGCCAGCGCCCGCGTCAGGTAGGGCTGACCGGCCTCCAGCCCGTCGAGCGCACAGGTCGCGCGTCCCCACAGGTTTGCCACCATGAAGCAGTGCGGTGAAAGGCCCGACTCCTCGCAGCCGGGCAAAACCGGTCGCAGGGTGGCCAGGCAGCCGGCGTAATCGCGCCGCGCCGCCTGCACGAAAGCAAGCTGCATGCGAGCCACAGTGAGGGTGGTGCTGTTGCCGCCAGCCTCGGCCAGCGCCACCCCGCGCCGACATTCCTGCTCGGCCCGCTGCCAACTGCCCACCCGCGCCCAGGCCACGCCCAGGTAGCCGCAGATGAGCGCCAGCTCCGGATGTGCGGACGGTGGCTGCGCCAACTCCAGGTAGCGCTTGAGGGTCACGATGGCATCATCGAACGCGCCGGTGGCGATGGCCGTGCGCGCCAACATGCGCAGCGCGGCGGTTTGCAGCTCCGCATCGGCGCCGGCGTCTGCCATGCGCTGACTGCGCCGCGCGGCCTCGGCCGCCAAACCGGGTTGGCCTTGCAGCCAGAGCACCTGCGCGGTGCGCTGATAAACCTTGCCCAGCCGGCCGTGATCGTCCAGCCCCGCGGCCAGGCGCTCCGTTTCGGCCAGGATGGTCTGCGCCCGCGCCAGCTCGTGCGTGAAGCTGTACGCGGTGGCGAGCTGCAGATTAAGATCAATGCGCGTGGCGCCCTGCTCGGCCGGCGGCGCGTGCTGCAGCAGGCCCACCGCCTGCAAACCCCACTCGCGGGCGCTGGCATACGAACGCGCCTGCAACGCCTGCTCGCCGGCCGCGATCAGGTAGGGCAGCGCCTGGAGCGGCGCGTCGCTCTGGCTGAAATGGTAGGCCAGGGTGGCCGCGTCGGCCAGGTCACGGTCGAGCGACGTCGCGGCCAGCACCTCGGCCACGCGGCGATGCACCCAGCGCCGCCGGGCGCGGCTCATCTCGTTGTAGGTCACGGTGCGAATCTGCGCATGGCTGAAATCGTAGCGCGGGGTGACCGCGGCCAGCCCGCCAGACTCCGGGCGCTCGATCACAAGGCCGCGACGCAGCCAGGCCTCCAGGCTGCTGATGACCTCCGCGGCCGGCTGTTCGCTCACCTCCTGCAGCACGCTGAAGCTGAACGCGCGGCCGATCGCGGCCGCGATGCCGAGCAGTTGACGGCTGCCGTCGCTCAGGCGGTCCAGGCGGGCCTCGATGACGTTCTGCACGCGCAGGGGCAGGGCAAAGGGCGAACGCCGACCGCCCGGTTCATGGGGCAGCAGCCATTCCGTGCCGGTTTCGTGCAGCGCCTGCACCGTCTCCACCACGAAGAGCGGGTTGCCTTCGGTTTCTTCGTACAGGCGCTGCAACTGCACCGCGCCCAGGCGCAGATCAGGATCGAGCGCGGCCACGAGCTGCACCGTTTCGCTGTGACTCAAGCGCGCCAGGGGCAGCCG
>JAYRVL010000306.1:0-1534 GCA_041918575.1 Anaerolineae bacterium
CCACGCCGCTGCGCAGCAAGCTGTCGCCGTGGCAGCCGCAGGTGAAGTCGAAGCCCTGATGAAAGGGAGCCTGCACACCGACGAGCTGATGTCCGCGCTGGTTTCGGCAGCAGCGGGGTTGCGCACCAAGCGCCGGGTCAGCCATTGCTTCCTGTTGCAGACACCGGCCTATCCGCGCCCGTTCATCGTCACCGATGCGGCGATCAATATCGCCCCGAATCTGGAACAGAAGGCAGACATCATCCGCAACGCCATCGAGCTGGCACAGGTGATCGGCGTGCGCGAACCCAAGGTCGCGATCCTGGCCGCGGTCGAGACGGTCAGCCCGACGATGGCGGCCACGCTGGACGCTGCGGCGCTGTGCAAGATGGCCGATCGCGGCCAGATCACTGGCGGCCTGCTCGACGGGCCGCTGGCCTTCGACAACGCCGTCTCCATCGCCGCTGCGCGTATCAAGGGGATCGTTTCCGAGGTCGCCGGGCAAGCTGACATCCTCGTCGTGCCTGACCTGGAGAGCGGCAACATGCTTGCCAAGCAGTTGATCTTCATGGGCGGCGCAGCCAGCGCCGGGATCGTTCTTGGAGCCAAGGTGCCAGTCATTCTGACCAGCCGCGCCGACTCGCGTGATACACGCATCGCCTCATGCGCGATCGCACTGATGCTGGCCCACCACTATCGGCTGTCACCCCCTTGAGCGGACTTGTTAGCAACTTAACCACCCCTTTGGAGGAAACACCATGCAGTACTCATTCTCTGGCCGCGTAGCCCTGGTCACCGGTGCAGGGTCTGGCATTGGCGAGGCCATTGCCCGGCTGCTTGCAAGCAACGGCCTGAATGTCGTCGTCTCCGATGTCAGCGCCGACAATGCGCAGCGCGTCACCAGCCTCATCAACGCCGAGGGCGGCCACGCCGTGGCCAACGTGGCCGACGTGGCATGCATCGATGAGGTCCAGGCTGCCGTGGCCTGCGCGGTCGATACGTTCGGCGACCTTCATTTTGCCGTCAACAACGCCGGTATCGGTGGCGACCAGAGCCCGGCGGGAGAACTGGACCCTGCCGCCTGGCGCCGGGTGATCGATGTCAACCTGAACGGCGTGTTCTATGGCCTGCGCCATCAGATTCCCGCCATCCTGCGCTCGGGAGGCGGCGCCATCGTCAACGTCTCCTCCATCCTGGGGGTGGTGGGCGACGCAGCGAACCCTGCGTACGTCGCAGCCAAACATGGCGTGACCGGGCTGACCCGCTCGGCAGGACTGGCCTATGCGTCCAAGGGAATCCGGATCAATTCGATTCATCCCGGTTACGTGCGTACGCCCATCCTGGATTTCCTGGATGAATCGGCCCTCCAGAAGGCCGTTGACCTGCATCCGATCGGTCGTCTGGGTACATCGGACGAAATCGCCCATGCCGTGGCGTTTTTGCTGTCGGAAGGAAGCAGCTTCCTTGTGGGCACCCAGCTCATCGCCGATGGCGGCTACACGGCGCGCTGAGTCTGAAGACGATGTGACAGCAGACACCCCCGCACACCTCGGCG
>JAYRVL010000307.1:0-2685 GCA_041918575.1 Anaerolineae bacterium
ATCTTCGGCGCGGTGATTGACCCGACGATGAGCGATGAAATTCGCATCACCGTCATTGCCACCGGTTTCGAGGCGGCTCATGCCCAGCGCCGGCCGGCCGCCACGGCCCAGGTTCTGCGCGCGGATGCCCGCCAGGCCGCGTCGTCCGTACCCAGCAGCGCCACGCAGGCCATCCCGTTCCCCTCGCGTTCCTTCAGCCGCGACAAGCTGGAGGAGGTGCCGGCGTTCATTCGCCGCCGCGCCGCCGACGGCAAGTAAACCGATTGAGTGATGGGTAAGAAAAGCCGCCGCCAGCACATCAAGATGCTGGCGGCGGTTTTTTGTTTTGGTTCGGGCAGTCAAGCCTTGCGTTCAGGCCTCGATGCCCTGCCCTTTGATTTTGTCCTGCCGGGTCAGGCGCTCGTACTCCAGCTTGAAGCGCTGCACCACGCGCAGCACATCCTGCGCCAGCGAACTCTGCGGATCCAGTTCCAGGGCGCGGCGTGCGCAGTGGAGTGCGTCGTGGAACTGGAAGGTGCGCGTATAGACCAACGCCAGATCGGTCAGCGTGACCATATTGGAACGATTGGCCTGATGCGCTTCCTGTAGGAGCGCGCGACCTTGTTCTTCATCGCCCGAATTGAAAACGGCCCAGCCCACGGCTCGCAGATACTCATCGTCCTGCGGTGACAGTTCCAGCGCTTTCCAGAGCATGTCAATCGCTTCTTGCCAACGCATCCCTGCCGAATAGATGATGCCGAGCAGATACCGATACTCGGCGGCCGCGTTGTTGTGCTCGATGGCGTGCTTGAGGTTTGCCTCAGCGCGATCCAATTCATACAGGGACAGATAGATGTCACCCAAATAGGCGCTGACAACCTCGCAGCCCTTTTCACCCAACGGGGAGGTAGCTAACATTTCCTCCAGCATGTCGGCGGCGCTGCGCAGTTGGCCGCGCTGCACCAAGTGATCTGCTCGTCTGAGCAATTGTTCTAGCCGATTCATCAAGCCCTCCGCAAGGGGTGGTCGTGGGTGCGGGAAAACAGCCTGGAGACAGTCAGGTTGTACACTGCACACTCATTCATTCGTTTCGTCATCTTGGGTGGTTACGCTAATACGATTCATGTTACTGCCCTTATTGTAGCACAAGGTTTCCCGTTACGCAATCAAACGGGGGTGTGCAACAAGGTGAGACACGGCGCTTTTGTGTTATACATTCCTTAGTCAAACATTTGACAAACAAGGAACAACAAGGTATAATGACTTCATCAGAGTTGAAGCAAACATTGTGTACTCTATGTGAAGATGATCTTCGGAGTACAGAGCACATACAGGAGGCAAGAATGGCAAGCACTAGTCAACAGCGTGATTTGAACCAGTTGGGCGATGAGACGTTGGTTCAACTGTTTGTGAGTGATCCCTCGCGTTATGCACAGGCATTCGAGATTTTGGTGGAACGCTATCAGAATAAGGTGTTTGGCCTGTCGCTGCGCATGATGGGCAATCGAGAGGAAGCCGAAGATCAGGCGCAGGAAATTTTCGTCAAAGTGTACCGCTCGTTGGCCCGCTTCGAAGGGCGCTCACGCTTCAGCACATGGCTCTATCGCATTGCGGTCAATGCCTGCTTGGATGCCATCGAGAAGCGGCGCCGGCGGCCGCAGAGCGCGGACATGGAATGGAGCGATCTGGCCGAAACCGAGCCGGCGGCCAGCGATATGTGGCGCTGGCACACGCCTTCGCCAGAGCAGACCTACCTGCACAAAGAGCAATCGGCCGTGCTGCACAGCGCGCTCTCGCAGTTGGAAGAGCCGCACCGTCAGGCGATTGTGCAGCGTGAGTTGGAAGGGCTGAGCTACCAGGACATGGCGACCCGCGCACGGATCGGCCTCAGCGCGATGAAGATGCGGGTGCATCGGGCGCGCAAGTCGCTCTCCTCCATCTTGCAGCAGCAGGTGCAGTTGGGCATGGCGTAAGTTGCCCTGTATAATGGCGGTCAGTTCACCGAAGCGTCGCTCTTTGAGCCAGGGCGCGGATCGAGGGGCAGGCAATGGATGAAAAAATACTACACTGGGTGGTGTGCCCACGGTGCGCGGAACGTCAGTGGCGAATCGAAACCGGGGCCGTGCGCTGCGAGTCGTGCGGCTCCCGCTACCCCGTGCAAAATCGTGCAGGCATTGTTTGCCGGCCGTGGACTGCGCCTGGTGCGCCGCGCCCAGTTTGGCATTGTGGAATTTGCCCTGTTCAAGAAAGAGGTCGGATGATGGCTTTGGACCGAGTCGAAGTACGCGATCTGCTCTTGCGCTGCATCATTGGGATCAATCCCGAAGAGCGCACCCATCCGCAGGATGTGCTCATCAATCTGACGCTGTTTGCCGATTTGCGGCCGGCTGGAAACAGCGATGACATTGGCGATGCCATCAACTATAAGACGGCCAGCAAGCGCGTCATCGTTCTGGTCGAACAGTCGCAGTTTTTCCTGGTGGAGAGGCTGGCTGCCGAGATTGCGCGCGTGCTCCTGGCCGAGTTCGCCGTGGAGCGGGTGCTGGTGCGTGTGGAGAAACCGGGCGCGCTGCGCTTTTCCCGTTCGGTGGGTGTTGAGATCGAGCGCACGCGGGCCGATTTTGACTTGCCGCCGCTGCCTGTTCGGACATGAACACCGTTTTTCTCAGCCTGGGTTCGAACATCGAGCCGTGGCAGCACCTGGCC
>JAYRVL010000308.1:0-1996 GCA_041918575.1 Anaerolineae bacterium
CTGGCCTTCGACGGCCTCTACTATGTCAGCAGTGTGACGCACAAGATCAAGCGCGGGGAATACAAACAGAGCTTCAAGCTCGTCCGCAATGGGCTGATTTCGACCCTGCCGGCGGTGACTTCATGAAAGAGACGAAAGAGATGAACAAGTACTACGGCAAATATCGCGGCACCGTGTTCAATAACATTGATCCGGAGCAGTGCGGGCGCATCCAGGCCTTCGTCCCCGACGTGTTGGGCATCGCTCCTTCCAGTTGGGCGATGCCCTGCTTCCCGATCGCGGGCAAGCAGATGGGGGCGTATATGATCCCGCAGATCGGATCAGGGGTGTGGATCGAGTTCGAGCAGGGCGATCCGGACTTTCCGATCTGGGCCGGCTGCTTCTACGGCATCGTGGCCGAGGTGCCGCCGCTGGCGCTGGCAGGCAACCCCGCCAGCCCCAGCATTGTGTTCCAGACATCGCTGCAGAACACGCTGGTGATCAGCGACCTGCCCGGCCCGACTGGCGGAATCATGCTCAAGAGCGCCACGGGCGCCACGATCATCGTGAACGACACGGGAATCACCATTCAGAACGGCAAAGGCGCCAGTATCGTCATGGCCGGCCCCACGGTGACCATCAACAACGGCGCGTTGGTCGTGATGTGAGATAGGAGCAAACGATGCCAGGATTCGTGTTACACGTGGGCGCCACTGTCTTGTGCGCGCATGGCGGGCAGGCGCAGCCGACCGTCCCGAACCCTCGCGTGCTGGTGAGCGGCCAGCCGACAGTGACGATGGCCGCGCCGTACGTGGTGGCCGGGTGCGCATTCGCGCCGGCCGCGCCCAGCCCATGCATCACCGCCCAGTGGATCGTCGGGGCCACGCGGGTGACCAGCAACGGGCAGCCTCTGGTGCTGCTGGACAGCCAGGCGATCTGTGCGCCCAACGGCACGCCGCTGATGATCGTGGCTACGCAGGCGCGCGTGACAGCGCAGTGAGGCAACTATGAACATTGCTTATCCATTCCGCTTCGACGGTGGAGGGCGCACCGCCACTGCTGACGATGACCGCCACATCCGTGACTTGATCGAGGGTGTGCTCTTCACCAATCCTGGCGAGCGCGTCAATCGGCCGGACTTTGGCAGCGGCCTGGGGCAACTCCTCTTCGCGCCCAACAGCCCGGAACTGGCCACCGCCGTGCAGTTCCTGGCGCAGGGCGCGCTGCAACAGTGGCTGGGGGACTTGATTGCGGTTGAGCGGGTGCAGGTGGACGCCGTGGATTCCGCCCTGTCTGTGCAGGTAGATTACGTCGTGCAGCGGACGCAGCAGCGCGGGGCCGCGCAGTTCAGCCGGGAAGCGTAAGATGAATACCCAATATCGCTGTGCAAACTCCGTCCGGCGCACGTTGGTGCGCGATACCAAAGGCAGCAACGGCCAGCCGGTGGTCAACGGCATTGACTACCTGGAGGTTGACCCGGCCGATCACAAGAAGCTGCTGGTACACTTCGTCCATCCCCTGCCCGGCCAGCCGAACGGCGTGCCCGCAGCCCCGGCCCTGGGGGTGGACGCTGTCGTCATCACGGGCGGGGTCCGGGTCACGGCCATCGGCATCCTGAAGATGGAGCCGGCCGGGAACGTTTTGACCGTGACTGTGGGCAGTGTAGGCGACTTCTCGACCTACGTCCTGCGCCTGGCCTCACCGACATCGGCCGAAGGGGCGCCGCCGGCCGGCTTCGACCCGCAACTGGCCGAGGTGGCGTTCTCGTTCAGGGTACACTGCCCGAGTGACTTCGACTGCGTGCAGGCCGAGGTGTGTCCGGAGCCGGCCCTTCCGTCACCCCCGATCAACTATCTGGCCAAGGACTACGCCAGCTTCCGCCGTCTGCTGCTGGATCGCCTGGCGGTCGTCATGCCGGATTGGCGGGAACGCAACCCGGCTGACCAGGGGGTGGCGGTGGTCGAAGCGCTGGCCTATGCCGGGGACTACCTCAGCTACGCCCAGGACGCGGTGGCT
Source organism: Anaerolineae bacterium (assembly GCA_041918575.1). Lineage (GTDB taxonomy): Bacteria > Chloroflexota > Anaerolineae > SSC4 > Amarolineaceae > Amarolinea. The sequence goes on from JAYRVL010000308.1 coordinate 1,996, forward strand.
A
>JAYRVL010000309.1:0-2826 GCA_041918575.1 Anaerolineae bacterium
AACTATGACATCTTTGTCATGGACAACAACGGCTTTAACGAAGTCAATTTGACCAACTCTTCCGCGGTCAACGACTTCGACGCGGCTTGGTCCCCTGACGGCACGAAGATCGCCTTCACCACCAACCGCGACGGCAACAATGAAATCTACATCATGAACGCCGACGGCACCAGCCCCGTCAACATCAGTAACAACGCCGCGAGCGATACCACCCCGGCCTGGTCGCCCAACGGCCTGAAATTGCTGTTCATCAGCAACCGGGACGGTAATAACGAAGTGTTCGTCATGAACGCCGACGGCACAGGGGTGACACAAGTCACCAACACAGCATCCCCGGTCACCCATAAAAATCCCGCCTGGAAGCCGGACGCGAGCCGGATCGCCTACACCAGCAACAAGGATACGGTACCCGCGGACGGTCGATTTGACGAAATCTACCTCGCCAATCCCGACGGTACGAGCGAAGTGCGCCTCACCGTCACGCCGAATGGCGTCACGAACCCCTACTACAGCCGGCTACCCGGCTGGTCGCCCGACGGCAGCAAGATCGTCTTCTTCAGTCGTCGGACCAACACCAATAAGGATGTGATCTACACCCTGCTCGACAATGGTATCGTTGAGCCGTCCCAGACCCCCGTCGCACTCTCCGACTTTCCGTCGCGGGCAAGCAGCCACGCCAGATATTCGCCCGACGGCACGCGCATCGTCTTCAACAGTTGCCGGATCGCCGGAGGCGGATCGGATTGGAACTCATGTGGCGACGGAAATCATGAGATCTTCGTGATGAACGCCGACGGCAGCAACCCGACCCGCATGACCCATGCCCTGAGCCGCCTCGATGTGTCGCCCGACTGGCAAGTAGTCGCGCCGACGGTCATCGGCGCCACCTGCACCACCGATTGCTATGTCGCCCCGAACGGCAGCGACGCCAACGACGGCGCGAGCGCGGCAACCCCGCTCAAGTCCATCCAGTTGGCGCTCAACACCGTCTGGAACAACGGCACGGTCCATTTCGCCGCCGGCGACTACTTCGAGAACTCGCCCTACGGCTGGGTCGAGCTGACCCTGGCCAACAAATCGGTCACCCTGCTCGGTGCGGGCAGCGGCCAGTCAATCATCCGGCTGCCGGCCCATAAAACCAACGGCTTGCTGATCGACGGCTCGAACCTCGACATCGTCATTGAGGGGCTGACCTTCACCCACCGCGCCGCCGGCACCAATGCCGCCGGCTTCAATATTCGCATCGGCGAGACAAACGCAGCCGGCGCCGACGTGACCTTCACCGATGTCGAATCGGCCTGGGCAACCGCGCGCAACGCCAGCATGGAAGCCCCCGGCACCTACGGCACGGTGCTCCTCGACCGGGTCAACATGCATCACTCCGTCCAGTGGGGTATGGCAATCGACAGCACGGTGAGCAATCTCACCGTCACCGATTCCCATTTTGATGACAACGGCCGCGATTACTCCCCCCTGGGAACCGGTCTCTACCTGGCCGCGGGCCTCAAACAAAATGTCCTGATCGAGGACAGCACCTTCAACCGGAACAAGAGATTCGGCAATAGCCAACCCTACTCCGGCGTTGGCCTGTGGCTCGACAGCGTGAATGGCGTTGTCATGCAAAATATCGAGGCCAATGGCAATAACAGCGGCGTTAGTATCGGCGCGTCTCTGGTCAACTCATCGGATGTCCTGCTCGAGTACTCCACTATTACCGGCAACGAGCATGGTGTCATTATCGTCGCGGACATGGACAGGACGCTGGACGGAGTCGTGGTCCGTTTTAACGATTTGACCAACAACAGCCAAAACAACGTAGTGATTAGTCGCGTTGGAAACGGCGTGTTTAACGACATCCATGTTAACCGCAATGACTTGTCGGGCAGCCCCAAGCCCGCTGGAATGTCGTTCTTCGGTGGAGTAGCGGGTGACAATGCTGACGGCCAATGCAACTGGTGGGGCGATGCCAGCGGCCCCAGCGCATTTGGTCCCGGCACAGGCTCCTATGTAACTGATTTCATCGACTTCACCCCCTGGCTGCTCAGCACCAACCTCCACGATCCTGCCTGCCTCATCGGCAACACGATCACGGTCACGAAGGTCGCGGCCGGCGGCGGCACCACCCAGTTCGAGTTCAACCCCAGCTGGAGCGCCACCAACTTCGTCCTGAAGGACGGCGAGTCGACCACCGTCGACCAGCTCGTTCCCGGCGTCTACTCGGTTGCCGAAGTCACCCCGCTGCCCACCTACTGGGTGCTCGACAGCGCCACCTGCGACAACACGACGACCACCCCCGTAGAAACGACCGACCCGTCCGCCATCACCGTGGCCGACGGCGACGCCTGGGTCTGCACCTTCACCAATGTCTATTCCCCGCCGACCAACGTCTGTTCGGTAGACGCGTCGTCCAACCTGTGGACCGACATCATCGGCAAGGGCATGGGCAACGGCAAGAAGCACAAGGCGCAGATGAAGCTGAACATCCCCAACTACGCCGCCGTCGATTCACTCTACGGCCAGATGGTGGCCAAGAACAACGGCCACGCCAACTACGTGCGCTTCGTCATGCCCGGCAAGAACAACTACGTGCAGGTGAATGCGATCACCAGCCCGGCCGCCCATCAGGCGGGCAACTTCTGGTACGGCGACTACATCCCCGCCGCCAAGCTGCCCACCAAGTCGGTCACCGGCCGCTGGTATTTGCAGTCGAGCGGCACGAAGAACCACATCCCGCGGGCGCTGGTGCTCTATCCGACCTACACGGATCCGGTGAACACTTATGTCAACATCTGGAACACCTACGACGCGGCCGAGGGCGAGGTCTAT
>JAYRVL010000310.1:0-3359 GCA_041918575.1 Anaerolineae bacterium
CGGACAGGCAGCCAGCGCCTCCGTCGGCGCTGAATACGTTGGTTCTGACAAGTGCGGCGCCTGTCATAAAGCAACCTATGATCTGTTCATGAAATCGGGCCACAGCTACAAACTGAACAAAGTGGTGGATGGCAAGGCGCCAACCTATCCCTTCACCGCGGTGGAGAAGCCGCCCGAAGGCTACACCTGGAACGACATTTCGTATGTCATCGGGGGTTACAACTGGAAGGCGCGCTTCATGGACAAGAACGGCTACATCATCACCGATAAGCCGGGCGCCACCATCAGCGACACCAATTACCTGAACCAGTACAACTTTGCCAATGTGGCGGTAGGCAAAGAGGCTGGCTGGGTCAAGTACAACTCCGGTAAGCCCAAGCTCGTTTACAACTGCGGCGCCTGTCACACAACCGGCTATCGGCCAGACGGCCATCAGGACGATCTGCCGGGCATTGTGGGCACATGGGCCGCGCCGGGCATTCAGTGCGAGGCGTGTCATGGGCCGGGCAGCCTGCACATGGCAAATCCGTATGGGGTCGCGCTGAAGGTTGATCGCAGCGGTGAGGCGTGCGGCGCGTGCCATCGCCGTAACGCCGTGGAAGCGGTTGACGCCAGCAACGGCTTCATCGAGCACCACGAGCAGTACGAGGAGTTGTACCAGAGCAAGCACATCACGCTTGATTGTGTGGTGTGCCACAACCCGCACCAGGGTGTGGTGCAGTTGCGCGCCGAGGACCTGGCCACGACGCGCACCACGTGCGAAAATTGCCATTATCAGCAAGCGCAGAATGCCCAGGTGAGCAAACACGCCGGCCTGAATGTGCAGTGCGTTTCTTGCCACATGCCCCGTGTGGGCAAGAGCGCGTGGGGCGACGCCACGAAATTCACCGGCGACATTCGCACACACCTGATGGCCATTGACCCCACGCAGACGAGTCAGTTCAGCGCGGACGGGAAGAAGGCGCTTTCGCAGCTTGGCCTCGATTTTGCCTGCAAGAGCTGCCACATTCCAGGTACGGCGGTTGAAAAGACGGACGAGGCCCTCGAAGCCGCCGCTACCGGCTACCACAACAAGCAGTAAACAAGCAGCAGCGGCCGCTGCTGACTGTTGACAACCAATGCTTACGCCGGGCCGGCGCACACCGGCCCGGTTGCTTACTTCCAAGCAGCCGCCGAATGAATTCGGGCCGCAAGGGCGTTCCGCCGCCAGAGCATCACGTCCACGCAGGCGGGCGCCCGGCGGTATGCACCATCAGGCGCGATTTCAACCGCTCGCCCCCGGCCGTGCGTTGCCCAAGCAATGAACCCAAATCTATGAGGTGGAGGAATTAGGGATGATGGAAGCCCAACGTGGATCAAGACGGATCAGGGTTTTGAGCCTCGGTTTCATGATGGTTTTTGCCGCGGCGACGCTGTGGCTGATTGGTCTACCCCGGACGGTCACACCGGCGCTTGCCGCGCCGCCCGTGCAAGATACGACACCCCCGACCGGTTCTCCAGCGTCCCCGCCGATTATGGTGAGCAACGAGACCTGCCTGGCCTGTCACGCAACGCCTGCCACTACCAAGCTGCCGAGCGGCGAGGAGCTGTACCTGGGGATTGATCCTGGGCGCTATGCCGCGTCTGTGCATGGCAGTGGGGGCTACTTGTGTACTCAGTGCCATACGAACATTGCGGGCTATCCGCATCCCCCACTGCAGGCGCAGGACCTGCGCGGGTTTGCCATCGCCAATTACGAATTGTGCAAGACCTGCCATGCCGATAAGTACGAACTGTCCAAAGACAGCGTGCATCAAACGGCGCTGCAGGCGGGCAACCGTCAGGCGGCCGTCTGTGCAGATTGTCATGATCCGCACGCGCAGGGGCGCATCCTGGATCAGGCGACCAATCGTCCGCTGGCGGACGCGCACCTTGCCATTCCCCAGACCTGCGCAACCTGCCACAATGCGGTCTACGAGCAGTACAAGACGAGCGTGCATGGCGCGGCCCTGGTGGACGCACAAAACCCGGATGTGCCAACCTGCATTGACTGTCACGGTGTGCATGGCATCGCCGATCCCGGCTCTGCGGCCTTTCGCTTGAAATCGCCCGCCGTATGCGCCAGTTGTCATACCGACCCGGCCAAGATGGGGAAGTACGGCATCTCAACCGCGGTCATGGACACCTATCTGGCCGACTTTCATGGCTCCACGGCCACGCTGTTCGAAAAACAGGCGCCCGATCAGTTGACGAACAAACCGGTTTGCGTTGATTGTCACGGTTTCCACGACATCAAACGCGCCAGTGATCCCCAGAAGGGTTTGCATGTGCGCGAAAACCTGGCGACCCAGTGTCAAAGTTGTCATCCCGACGCCAACGCCAATTTCTCTGAGGCCTGGCTGAGTCACTACACGCCCGATCGTAACAAACACCCAATCGTTTATTATGTGAACCTGTTTTATCAGATCGTCATTCCCACGCTGATCGGCGGGATGGTGGTGTTTGCCGCAGGGGATGCCGGCCGTCGTTTTCTCAACCGCAGGCGCAAGGCTGTTCCTCCGACAGCAGAGGGAGAACAGAAAGCATGACTGCGACCACGAAAACTTATCAGCGCTTTTCCCGTTCACAGCGGGTCGAACATCTGCTGATCATTGCCTCTTTTGTCATTCTCGCTCTGACTGGCTTGCCGCAAAAGTTCATCGGTCAGCCCTGGGCCGAGATGATGATCGGGTTGTTCGGCGGCATCGAAACGACGCGCGTCATTCACCGTGTGTCGGCAACCGTGTTGATGCTGGAATCGGTCTATCATGTCGTGGCCGTTGTCTACAAGATCTACGTGCGCCGTGTCGCCCTCTCCATGCTTCCTGGGCCACAGGATGTGCGCGACTTCTGGGGCCTGATTTTATACCTGCTGGGCCGCCGCCCTGAACGCCCGGCGATGGGGCGCTATGCCTTCGATGAAAAGGTCGAATACTGGTCACTGGTGTGGGGAACCCTGATCATGATCCTGACCGGTTTCATGCTCTGGAATCCCATCTCCACCACGCGCTTTCTGCCCGGCGAATTCATCCCGGCCGCCAAAGCTGCCCATGGCGGCGAGGCGCTCCTGGCCGTGCTGGCGATCATCGTCTGGCACATGTACCATGTTCACCTGCGCACGTTCAACAAGAGCATGTTCACCGGCAAGCTCAGCGAAGAGGCGATGCGGCGCGAGCATCCGGCCGAGTTGGCCGCCATCAAGATGGGTGCCGCCAGGCGAACGCTGGATCCGCAGAAGATGCAGCGCCGCCAGCGCCTGTTCTACCCGGCGGCGGCTGTTCTGTCCGCAGCACTGTTGAGCGGCGTCTATCTGTTTGTCACCTTCGAGCAAACCGCGATCA
>JAYRVL010000311.1:0-6805 GCA_041918575.1 Anaerolineae bacterium
TCAACCCGGTGATTCTTCACGACTGGTCGGAATACAGCGAACAGATCATCGCTGAACGCCGCGCTCGCTATGCTGCGATAGTCTGAATTCCGAGGCGGGACGGATTGCACTGGAGTTAAGTGATGCAACAGGCGCCGGTTGGAACCAACCGGCGCCTGTTCTTATGGTAGCGAATCGTTCAGCGGTCACACCGGTCGGGGCGTGATGTGACCGTCATGGGGCCGGGGAGTTTCCGGCCGGCCCCATGAGTTTACATGATCGTCATCGCGGTGGTTTAGCGGGCGGTGCGCTGACGCAGCGCCATGCCCACAACCGTCATGAGCACCAGGGCCAGGGCCAACGGCAACCAGAGGTTGGTCGCGGCGGGTGCGCCGCTGTCCAGGCTGCTCAACTCGACGCCAGTCGGCGGAGTGGTTGGCGTTGGCGTCGCGGTGGGCGGCGGGGTGGTCGCGGTCGGGGTCGGCGTCGCGCCAGTTGGCTGACATGACTGCACCGTCACATCGTCCACGTCCCAACCGATATCGCTCACCGAGTTGTCGGAGCCGAGGCGCATGCGGAACTGCGCGGTCTGTCCGGCCAGGCTGCTGACGTCGGCGATGGTCTGGTAGTAGCTGGCCCCATTGCACCAGGCCTCCAGGCCGGCCAGCGGATTGCTGAAGCTGGCGGAGACCAGGCCGGTGTAGGGGCCGGCCAGCAGGTTGGCGTTCGGCACCTGGGTCCAGGTGGCGCCGCCGTCGGTCGAAGATTCCAGGATACCGCCGTCGTAGCAGGCGGTAGTGCCCTGGTTTTCCAGGTTCGGCAGGTGCCAGAACTTGATCACGACCGGGTTCTGGCCGCTGGGCAGGGCCACAGCCGGCGAAACCAGGCGCTGATCAGAGACCGTGGCCGGGTCGAGACCGCGGAAGTGCGAAGCGCCGCTGTGCGGGTTGGTCGTGATGATCGCCCAACTGTCGGCGCCGCTGGCCGCGCTGTGAGTCCAGCCGGCTTCGCCCGCTTCGAACCCGTACTCATACAGAATGTTGGCAGTGGTGCCGGGGCCGCAGTCGCCGGGCGCGCCCTGGGTGGTGAAGCTGAAGGTGCTCGAGTAAGCGCCAGCGCCGCAGGCGTTGTTGGCCTTGACGTGCCAGTAGTAGGTGGTGCTGGTGTTGAGCGAGGCGCCGTTCCAGGAGGTGCCGGTCAGGCCAGTGGCCGAAGCCACGATGTTGGTGAAGCCGGCGTCGGTGGCAACCTGGATGTCATAGGTCGTCGCGCCGCTCACCGCGTCCCAGGTGAAGGTGGGGGTGGCGCTCACACCGGTCGCGCCATTGGCCGGCGCGGTCAGGTTCGGCGCGCCGGGCGCAGCCGCCTGCACGGTCAGCCCAACCGGGGCCTGATGCACGTTGGGGCCGGCCGCGGTACCCACCACATTGAAGTTGTAGTTGCCGGCGGCCGCGCCGCTGATGGTCATCGTGCTGCTGCCGGGCGGCGTCACCGGGTTGGTCGAGAAACCGGCGGTGCCGGGGTTGCCCGAGGCGCTCAGAGTCACCGGGCTGCTGTAGCCGCTGACGCTGCCGATGTTCACGGTGTACGCAGCATTGGCCCCAACGCAGATTTCCTGGCTGGCCGGCGACGCGCTGATGGTGAAGTCAGCCGTGCCGCATTCGTTGAACTTGAAGGCGCCGATGCGCAGGCGCCAACCGACGGAGCTGGTGGTGGGCACGTATTCGTTGACGTACCAGAAGGTGCAGTCATCCACCGGGTCTACCGACATTTGGGTGTAGTCGCCCCAGCGCTGGCTGCCGGTCTGTGAGCCGGTGCCGTTGATAACGGATGCTTCGCCCTGCGGCATGGTGCCCAGCGGGTCGCCCGAGAGGCGGCCGGTGTACCACGAGCTTGGGAAGGTGGTGGTGCCGTTGGAGGCGCTGTAGCCCAACGCCATGTTACCGGCGCTGTCCTGGGCAATCGAACCCATCCAGCGGTGAATGGTGTCAGACGTGCCCGGGGCATAGGTGCCTTCCTGGTAAAGCACCGGGGCGGAGTTGGGGCTGCGGATTTCCCACCAGCGGATACCGGACATGGTGGACGAGGCCTCGACCGACTGGTTGGTCACCAGCGACTCATGGGTGCCAAAGTTGCGGTAGGCCAGGCGGAACGTGGGGCGCTGGCGATAGCCGAGGTGGTCAATCTTGTTGGTGGTACCCGGCTGCGGTACGCAGGAGCGGCCGGAGCAGAAGGCAGGCGACGAATCGAAGGCCGCGACCGGGATGGTGTTGGCCAGGATGAACGTCGACAAGGCTGGCGTGGCGAAGTCCGCATGGAACTTCCACAGGGTCAGCGCGTCCTGGGGCGCGCCGTAGGGGCCGCCGTTGTCCATGGAGCCAACGAAGTAGTTGGGCGAACCGGCCGGCGGCATGGTGTTGCCGTCCATGTCGGTGGGCAACAGGCCATCGCCGACGTTGAAAGCGCCGCCCGCGGAGGCCGGGGTGGCGAGGAAGGAAATCACCTGGGCCGCCGGGTTGCCGGAGATCAGGTCTGCGCGCTTGACGGCATACGCGCCGATGCCCGCAAAGGTCGAGCCGCCGGCGAACTCACGGGTGCTGATGTAGAGCGCATCGGGCCAGAAACCGTACTTGGGATAGTCCGGGAAGTTGGTGCCGGTGCTGAAAGCCCAGCGGTAGTAGGTTCCTGTGGGGTCGGACGTGGTCGAGACAGCCACGCAGTTGAAGTAGGTGGGGCCTGAGGCCGTGAACTGGCTCAACATCCAGCGGTCCGAGACCTGGTCGTGCAGGACGACCGGATCGCCGGAGTTGTCGGTCTGGCAGTCGCCGCCAAAGCCGGCCCACAGGGTGTTGTTGAGCGCCGGGCCGTAGAGCGAAGTGCCTGTCTTATTGAAAATTTGGAACGACAGGTTGCTCATGGCCACGTAATGGTTGGGGCCGACATCTCCCGTGGGGTCGGGCGGAGAGACGCTGGAAACGTTGGGAGGGCCGTCGAAGCTGACGCTCGGGGTGGGGATCAGCGCCGGTCCGTAGACGGTTTGCAGCGCCGCATCGCCATCCTGTGGGCCGAGCGCCCCTTCGAGACCGGTGGCGCGCTCAGGGATCTCGGTGAACCCTTCCCCAGGCTTGGGAAGCAGGGGCGTGATCGAACGCAGGGGGGGAGAGATGTCGAAGTGAACGGCGGTGCTAACGCCACGGTAGATACCGGTGGGAATTTCAGTCCCTTGGGCAGGAGGGGAGGCGAGTGCAGGAACGACGAGGGACGGGACCATGACAAGAATCATGATCAGCACCAGAGAACACGAGGCTAGAAAACGACGGCTCATTACATGTCTCTCCTCAAGAAAAATAGGTAGCCCATGCAGGGCGGCGGCAAGAAAGATAGGGAACGGTCTGACGGAGGTTCGTCAACTGTCGGGAGTGGGATTATATCATCTGGCGGCGCATCTGGCAACTCACAACCGCCCGACCCCCGTAATCTCAATGCAGCGCAGTCCCAATCACAGGGAGCGCGGCGGCACACTGGAGCCTAAGGCGGCAGTTACATTTCGTCTGCAATTACAGGCGCAGGAGTCAGGCGATGGGCAGGGTGAAGAAGAAACGCGCGCCCTGCCCTGGCGCGCTTTCAGCCCAGATCTGACCGCCGTGTCCCAGGATGATGTGCCGGGCGATCGAAAGGCCCAGCCCGGCGCCGGTTTCACTGCTGCGCACCCGTGCGCGGTCCCCTTTGTAAAAACGCTCGAAGATGCGCGGCAGCTCGCTGGCCGCAATGCCCGGGCCTTCGTCCCACACCGTAAACAACGCCCAGCGCCCGTCGGTCAGCCCGGCAGGCGCGGCGGAGGGCAGCGGCGCGGCGGCCGTCGTGGTCATGGCGCCATCCTGGCACTGGATGTCCACCGCGCGAATGCCGACGCGCCGCCCCACCGGGCTGAACTTGATGGCGTTGTGCAGCAGATTCGCCGCCACTTTTTGCACCTGCTCAGGGTCTGCCAGCACCGGTTCGGCAACGGCCAGCGCCAGTTCCACCTGCAAGTTCTTGCGTTCAGCCTGCGGCCGCAGGCGCTCTATCACCGGTTCGACCACAGCCGCAGGCGCAATCGGCACGAATCTCAACAACACCTGGCCCGACTCGATCTGACTCAAGTCGAACAGCTCGCTGGCCAACTGCTGCAGGGCGTCGGCCTGTGTACGCATGTTCTCCAGCAGGCGCTGCGCCATCGGCGGATCATTGAGCGCGCCGTTGCGCAGGGTTTCCAACGTCAATTGCAGGGCCGCAATCGGGGTGCGCAGGTCGTGCGAGATGTTGGCGACGAATTCGCGCCGGGCGCGGCCCAGGCGCTGCAATTCGCTCACATCGTGCAGGGCCAGGACAACACCCGCGCCAGGAGACGCCCAGGCGCGCACACGCCACAGACGCGCCTTGAACGCCACCTGGCGTTCCACCAGGGTTTGGCGCTCCAACGCATCATCCACCGCCTGGCTGATCTCGTAGCTGGGCAGCGCCTCGATCAGCAGATTGCCAGGCCCGGTGTTCGTGCTGGCGCACTGCTGCGTCTCCTCGTTGAGCCACAGCACATGACGATCATCATCCAACACGAGCAAGCCGCAAGTGGCCACGGCGCCCAATGCCTGGCGTTGAGCCATGACGGCCTCCAGGGTGCTGCGCAGTCCGTTCGCCGCCCGCTGTTGACGCGCCAGTTGATACTGCAAGTCACGCTGACGTTCGCTCAGGCGTCGAATTTGCCATGCCAGGGCCAGGCTGACCAGCAGCAGGGCCAACGCCAACCAACCAAAGATCGTACTCATTCATCAAGCCTCGAATCTTGAACCTCGCAACGCGATCCCGCCCATTCTAACACAGAATCGAGGTAACTGCTCAGACGGCCCCCCTGCCCCAGGAATTCCAAATAAGGTCAAAATAAGGTCAAAATAAGGTCAAATGTAGGCGTTGATCGGACCTGGATTGGAGGCTTCAGCCGATTTCTTGGCCAGCAAAGCCGCAAACTGCACCGGCAAAAGCCTCGATTCCGGTCACATTTGGAATTGCTGGTTGACGTAACAGGCGCTTGATGATATAATGGGGCTGCGTTCAATCAGACTCGTTTTGTGTGGTGAAAGCAGACAGGTGTCAACATGAATCAAACTCAACAGCAAGTCTTCGGCGAAGTGTGGCGCGCCGGTTCCGCGTTGGTGAATGCGGTCAGCCGAATGGATCAGCGCAGTGCGCAGCGCCAGGTGGCCGTGCGCAGCCGCCTTGACACGCTGCTCGAAGTGTATGGCATCGGGGCCTTGGTGCCGCTCTTTTACTCCCACATCGAGGGCGGCGGACATTACCCTCATCGTTTTGCCACCCTGGGCAACAGCGAGGCGCTGCTGGAACTAGGGCGCTGTCGCGACATGCAGACGCCCACAGAAACGACCTTTGCCTACGTGTCGCTGCACCTGCGCCGACACGGGCGTCAGCCGTGGCTGGCGGTGGATGTCAGGCCGCTGCCGCTGGCGGCCGACCTGGATCGAGGAGTCTGCGAACAGAGCCTGGCCGCCGGCGAAGGCGATGCGCTCGTGCTCAAGCTGCTCACCGGGCGCCTCTACATGAAACCGCGACGCCAGGCCAGCCTGGATCCGGTGGAAACGCGCTTGATCGAAGAGATGCCCAAGTCACATTTCAGCCTGCCAGAACAGGTTTGCGCGCTCCTCCTCTGGCGTGATTTCCAGCACGAAGAAGGCAAACTGGACATGGCTGCCGTCCCCACCTGGGCGGCCGCGGTGCAGCATGTGGTCGGCATGCTCAACGGACATGGATCGAGCAGCGCGCGCACCGCCGCCCTCTACGACGTTGACGTGACCCGGGTGCGCAGCCTGCGCCAGCACCTCATGCAAACCGTCAGGCTGAGTCAACACGCCGACCGCTACACCGTGTTCGTACCCGCGCCGGCGCCCAACCTTCGCAGCGCGGTCAAAACGGCAAACGACGCCATCACGCCGCAGGCAAGCGCTTGAAATCACGCCTGATGGGGCATGATGGTTGGGCAGCCTCCTGCGAAATCGTTTGCGGCCCAGTCCACCTTCTTCCGCGGCCAGAATCTGAAGGATCAGCTTCAGCAACGACTCGCCGCGAGCGTGTTCCAACGACTTTTCCAGCGTGTAACGACACAGGTTGGCGATGCGCCCATTCTGCCAGAGAGTCTCCAGTACGAAGGCTTGGGCTACACTAGCCTCGGTCGGTTCGCCTTTTCCTAACCGCACTTGCTCAATGAAAAAATCAGATCGCTCGCTGCGGAGGTGTGCTGAGCAGTTTCCCTGCCAGATGTAAAGCAATTTACAGACCGCGGCCCCAACCCCTGCGATAATCATCGAGATACATGCCCTGACCGTTTCGTAACCTGACAGTTTGGCAAAAGGTTGATTACCGCTGATGGCTCTTTTTGCGCACATGACCGCCCTGCGCTTGTTTCGAGTGACGCTGATTGTCAAGGTGATCACCATCTTGACCAGTCTTCTGATCGCGCTGGCCCTGGGTGAGCGGGCGGCGCAGCAGCACCTCAGCCCCGCCATGCTTTTCGCCACCCTGCTGCTCGCCCTGTTCGGCGCCAACTGGCTGGAAGCGCGCCTCGGCGCAGCCTACTTCCCACTGGCCCTGGCCCTGGCAATCCCCTTGCAGGCGCTGGAATGGGCGCTCAAGCCGCTGACGCCAGGGCAGAACCCGCTCACCGACTTTGGCGCGGTCGAACCGTTTCTCTTCCTCGTCTTGTTGATCGTCCTGGCTGCCGGGCGCTTTGGCGCAGGCGCGGCCCTGCTGGCTGCCATCGCTGCCGCCGTCATCCACA
>JAYRVL010000312.1:0-2494 GCA_041918575.1 Anaerolineae bacterium
AACTGCTTGTTGCCGCCCAAAACTTGCACCAGGATTTGAGCCAGGCCCCCCGTCCCGGCGCCGCCCGCCGCGCCTGGCTGCGCCGAAGCGCCTGCGCCGCCGAGCAGACCGCCCAAAATGCCGGCCAACGGATCATCGCCCGCCGCGCCTGGCTGCGCCGAAGCGCCTGCGCCGCCGAGCAGACCGCCCAAAATGCCGGCCAACGGATCATTCCCTGGCGCGGCTGGTTTCTTGCCCTGCGACGCGGTCAGGGCCTGTAAAAGGTCGTTGATATTCATGACTCGATCTCCTTTGCTTGAAGTGCATGAATGATACCAGAATCACCTTACAGGCGCAATGACGCGGGGCCAGCGCCTGCCAATTGCTCGATGGCCAGGAGGTGGGAAAAAAAACGATTTGGCGCGATAATACAGGTAGTCATCGAGTTTCCCCAAGGGATTATGAGGAGTCAAGCGTATGAAATCTACATTTCCGATCGAACGGGCGGCGGATGCAGTGCGCCGCGCGTTGGCGAGCTATCCACCGTTTCGCCATGCGGCCAGCGAAATCAACATCAAGAGCAGCGCGGCCGGGCTTGAGCTGCACGGCTTTGTGCGCAGCGAGGCCGTTGCCCACAGCGCGCTGGCGCTGGCGCGCGTCGCGGCCGGCGGCGTTACAGTTGCCAACAAGCTGACCGCTGACAATATCCTGGAAGCGGGCATTGCCCAGCGCCTGGCTGCCGACGCGGTCACGGCCGCCTACCCGGTGCGCGTCAATGCCTATCTTGGACGCGTCACGCTGGTGGGCGTCTTGCCGGCTGCCGCGCGCAAGAAGGCGCTGGAGATCGTGCAAGGCCTCCCCGGCGTGCGCAGCGCTGTGTGGGAAGACATGGTCCTGACCCCGGCGGCGCAGCCTGTCACCGCACTGCTGAGCGCCATCACCGCGTCTGCCTGATTCATCTGCGCCCGCATGGGTCAACCGCCAGACTCGAGTTGCCGCCTCTCCGCGCCGCTTATGTCCTGGCGGTTGGCGTCGCCCGCCTCTTCGCCGCGCTGCCATTTTCCAACATTTCTCTAACACTCATCTTATGGCCATCTAACACTTGTCTGGCATCATAGCAGGTGTCGAATCGAAGCGGCCCGCAAACAAACCGCAGACTGCAAGACTGTTGCAAAGAGAAAAAGAGGTGACAACAATGGCAAGCATCACAAAATGGGATCCTCAGCGGAACATGATGTCGCTGCGCACCGCGATGGATCGCCTGTTCGAAGACAGCTTTGTGCATCCATTTACCAACTGGCCCTTTGCGCAGGAAGGCGCCAACATGCTGCCGGTTGACATGTCTGAAACTGACAGCGAGATTGTCGTAAAGGCGGCCGTGCCAGGCGTCAAGCCGGAAGAGCTGGATGTTTCCGTGAGCGGTGATCTCCTCACCATCAAGGGCGAGACCAAAGAGGATCGGGAGGAGAAAGAAGCCAATTTCCACTATCGCGAATGGAAGTACGGCTCGTTCCAGCGTTCGCTGACCCTGCCGGCCAGCGTTGATGTGGACAAGGCCACGGCCGAGTTCACGAACGGCGTTTTGCTGCTCAAGCTGCCCAAGGTGGCTGAGGCAAAGCAGACTCGCTTGCAGGTCACGAAGAAGTAAAGACGCATTGTTGAATTGTTGTGAAGACAGACGCAGAAGAAAAGTACAGTAGGAGGAAAACGATGGCAAGGGTAATTGCACGATGGGATCCATTCCGTGAGGCGGTGACGCTGCGTGATGCGATGGACCGCCTGTTCGAAGAGAGTTTCGTACGCCCGGCCTGGGCGACCAACGGCGAGCGCCAGCATGCGTTCCGTCTGCCGGTAGATGCCTACACCACCGAAGATGCCGTAATCATCCTGGCGTCGACGCCGGGCGTCAAGCCGGAGGATGTGGAGATCACGATCGAAGGCGACACGCTGACCCTTCGCGGCGAGCTGATCGGCCCGCTGGAGAACGTCAACTACGTGATGCAGGAGCGCAACTACGGTCGCTTCAGCCGCACCCTGACCCTGAACGTGCCGGTGCAGGCCGACAAGGCCAACGCCGAGTTCTCGAATGGCGTTCTGACGCTGACCATTCCCAAGGCTGAAGCGGTGCGTCCGCGCAGCATCAAGGTGACGGCCAAGTAGACTGGCTGCGGACTACAGCCGCCGAATGAATTCGGACCGCAAGGTCGGCCTGCGCTGACCAGCATGGCGTCCACGCAGGTGGGCGCCATGCGGAACGCCCATCGGGCGCGATTTCAATCGCTCTTGCAACGGCGCACCGACTGAGTAGTTACGAACAAGTAAGACACGAACAAGTAAGAATAGAAGACGGAGGGCCAGACACCCTCCGTCTTCTATTGTTTTCTGGTGACTACTCAGCCTGCCTGGAACACAGACAGAATAACAGGATTGACAGGATATTCGAACTCTCGCGCTAGAATCAGGGCCTTAGCTTCGTCCAAGCCCTCGGGGGAGAACAGGATTGACAGGATATTCG
>JAYRVL010000313.1:0-6546 GCA_041918575.1 Anaerolineae bacterium
AGTAGGTCATCAGGCACTTGCCACAAGCCGTCGCGTAGAACGTTTGAGCGAAAACAGGACTGTTCCTACAGGTTGTGTGCGATTTGCCAATGACCACAAGCTGTTGTATGGAAACATCTGTTCTATGTCGAAAACAGGCTCAGAGCAACGCCAGGGCAATGCCCAACATGCCGCACAGAACCCCAACCAGCCAGAAACGCTGCGTTACCTGCGTTTCGGACCAGCCGATCAGCTCGAAATGGTGATGCAAAGGCGCCATCTTGAACAGGCGCCGCGGTTGGCCATAGAGGCGCCGCGAGAGCTTGAACCAGAGCACCTGCAGCGTCACCGAAACTGTTTCTGCGGTAAACACCGCGGCCACCACCGGCAACAGCAGCCATTGACCGGTCATCAGCGCCACCACGGCCAGGGTCGCGCCCAGCGCCAGGGAGCCGGTATCCCCCATGAACAGCTCCGCGGGGTGAGCGTTGAACCACAGAAAGGCCAGGATCGCGCCCACCAGGGTGAAACAGAAAGCCACCAGCCACACCTGCTCCTGTAAGAAGGCAATGACGCCGTAGCAAGTGAAGGAAATGGCCGCCAGACTGCCCGCCAACGCATCCAGGCCGTCCGTCAGGTTGACCGCGTTGGAAAAGGCCACCACAATAAAGACGGCAACCGGGATGTACCACAGACCAATGTCAATTTTCTCCCGGATGCCCGGCAGGGCCACACTGCGCAGATCGAGCGCAAAATGCAAGAAAAGCACGACCAGGGTTGCCAGGACGACCTGCGCCAGCGCCTTCCAACGCCCCAGGATGCCCTCCCCTTTCTGGCGGCGGCCGCGCACTCCCTCCAAGTCGTCCACCGCGCCCAAAATGCCAAACACGAACAAAACCGTCATCGGCACCAGCACCGAGCGGCCAATGATGTTCCAGCCGAGCAGGTTGGCCACGTTGAGCGCGCTGGTGATGACGATCACCGGGATCAGGATCATCAAGCCGCCCATGGTGGGTGTGCCGGTTTTGACCAGGTGGGTCGTAGGCCCCTCGATGCGAATCTGCTTGCCGATACGGTTGCGCACCAGCAGGCCGATCAGTGGCCGCCCCCAAATGACGGCCAGGAAGAAGGCGATGGCGCCCAATGTCAACGAATAGGCCATGTTTCTACTCGCCCTCGCTCTCCGGCCGGCTGAGAGCGGCCACGATTTCCTCCAGGCGCAGCGCCCGCGAGCCTTTGACCAGGATCAAATCGCCGCTCTGCACCATGCTGCGCAGGATCGCCGTGGCGCCGACGCTGTCATTGACCTGGGCCACGTTACCGGGCGCCATGCCGGCGCTGAGCGCCTCGTCCGCGATCAGGCGGGCCAGCGACCCGACGGCAATCAGCTTCTCTGCGACAGCAGCCGCGCGCTGGCCTACCTTGCGATGCCCGATTTCGGTCTGCTCGCCCAGCTCGCGCATATCTCCCAAGACGGCAATGCGCCGACCGCCGGCTGGCACAGGCAGGTCAGCCAGCAGGTTGAGCGCGGCCAGGGTGGCGGCCGGGCTGGCGCTGTAGGTATCGTCAATCACCGTACTGCCCCGCAGGCCAGACGCCACCACCAGGCGGAGCTGCGTCTGCACGTCCTGCAGGCCTTCGATGATTTCTTGCCAGTTCAACCCTTCCACCAGGCCCACGGCCGCGGCGCGCAGCGCAGTGTGAACGCTGTGGCGCCCCAGCAGAGGCGCCTTGACATGCAGATGGTCGCCCTCGTGATGCAGGGTGAACCGAATGCCCTCATGCCCCTCGCTGCTGATCTCGTCGGCCCACAGGTCTGCGCGGTCGTCGAGACCGTAGGTGAAGACCCGCGCCGCGCTGCGCTCGGCCATGGCCATCACCAGCGCATCATCGCGGTTGAGAATCGCGACGCCAGAGGCCGGCAGCGCCTCGACCAACTCGCCTTTGGCCTGGGCAATGCGCTCCAGGCTGCCGGCGCGCTCCAAATGCACTGGCCCTACGTTGGTGATGACGCCAACTTGGGGCTGGATCAGCCGTGCGAGCAGGGCAATATCCCCCAGGTAATACATCCCCATTTCCAGGACGGCCCGGCGGTCGGTTGGCGTCAGGCGCAGGAGGGTGAGCGGCACACCAATCTCATTATTTTGGTTGCCCACGTTCTTGAGCGTGGGAAAGCGCCGCGCCAGCACGGAGGCGGTCAATTCTTTGGTGCTCGTCTTGCCCACGCTGCCGGTGATGCCGATCACGCGCAGACCACTGAGCGCGCCCACCTCAGCCCGCCAGGCCGCGGCCCAGGCTTGCAGCGCCTGCAGCGAATTGTCCACCCGCAGCAGCAGCGGCCGGCCCGGCGGCGGTAAACTCAAAGATGAGGCTGAGTGCTGAATCGCAAATGCTCGGGTATCCACGATCCAACACTCAGCATCTGGAACCACGTCCTGCTCCACGATAGCCGCCACGGCCCCTCGGCGCAAGGCGTCGGTCACAAAGGAATGGCCATCGGTGCGCTCTCCAGATAGAGCCACGAACACCGCGCCGGGCTGCACCTGCCGCGAATCAACCACGACGGAAGATACCGGAGATCGGAGACCGAAGACCGTGATCGGGGGGAGGTTATTCGGTTGCATAGCGGCCGGGTGGGTCAACACGGCCAGCAGGTGCGCCAAGGTCAGTTGCATGAGCGATTCATCCGTCACTAGGCGGTATGTTGAGAAGGGCAAACAGGCGTCGCGCCAACCGCTGAAAGGTGGGAGCGCTGGTATGCTCCGCCCAAACCGAAAGCCGCGTCTTGTCCAGTTTGACCAGCACCACGAAGCGGGGGTCGGCGGCCGGTGCATAGCCGATATAGGTCGAAATGGTCAGGTCAGAGTCATAGGCGGTGCGCCCCGGAATCTCAGCCGTGCCGGTTTTGCCGGCAATGTGATAACCGGGCACGGCGGCCTGATTGGCGCCGCCGTTTTCCACCACCCTGACCAGGATCTCGGTCATCAGGCGGGCGGTCTGAGCAGAGATGGCAATGCGCGCCGGCGACGGTTCAATCTCGAACCAGCGTCCATGGTCCACAATGGCCTTGACCACGTGCGGCCGCATCATCACGCCGTCGTTGGCCACGGCCGCCACCGCGCAGATCATCTGCATGGGGGTCACGCTGATGCCCTGGCCGAAGGCGTTGGTCGCCAGGTCCGAAGGACTCCACTGTGTGCTGGACTTGGGCTTCTTGACAATGCCCCGCACTTCGCCAGAGAGATCAACGCCGGTGACGTTGCCAAAGCCGAAGCGTTCGACGTAAGAATAGAAGGTGTCGGCGCCCGTCGCCAGGGCCACCTGCGCCGAACCGATGTTCAAGGAACGCTGCAGGATCGTGGGGATGGACACCTCGCCGTGCGCCTGACGGTCCGAGTTGCGAATCTCGCGCTCGCCCACTTCCAGGACGCCCACATCTCTGAACTTCTGATCGAGCGTCACCTTGCCCGAATCGAGGCCTGCGGCCATGGTGACGATCTTGAAGACGGACCCAGGCTCATACAGCAGCCCGGTGGCAGGATCGCTGAACGGGTCACGTTGATCGGGCGCGGCCTGCACCTCATAAAACGTATTGGGCGAGTAACCAGGCGCAGAGGCCAGGGCCAAAATCTCGCCCGTCTTCGGATCCATCACAATGATGGCGCCGCCGGTTGCGCCGTAGTAATCAACGGCAAACTTCAGTTCATCCTCCACGATGGCCTGAATGCGGCGGTCAATCGTAAGCACCAGGTCGCGGCCCACGGGCGACGGGATATCCAGGCTGAAATCCGAGGGGATGGCGCGCACGTGATTCTCCAGATTGGTGACAGTCATGTCGCCGTTCTCGCGCAAGAAGGCGTCATACTTGGCTTCGACGCCATAGCGACCAATCTGATCGGCGGTGGACAGACCCAGCACGAACGCGGCGTCGGTTCCCTCTGGAAAATAGCGGCGCGGGAGTCGCTCCACCCGCAGATAGTCGGTATTCCAGCGCTCGATCTCTGTGGCCGCCGCCTGGCTGGCGTAAAACTTGAGCACCGTCACGCCTTTGCCGTGACTGCGCAGGCGCTTTTCCAACTCGGTAGGGGGAATTTCCAGCCAGGGCGCCAGGCGCTGCGTCAACGAGACGATGGTCGTTTCCGTAATGGCGCCCGCCACCGCTACCTGGTAGCGCACGCCATCGGTAATCAAAAGGTTGCCTGCACGGTCCACCACATTGCCGCGGTGGGGCGGCAGCAGGCTGCCGTACTGATTGTGGTTTTCTGCCAACGGCGCGGACGCCGCCTTGGTCACCTGCAGGCGCACCAACTGCAGACCAATCACGACGAGGGTCACGACAATGGCAGCAAAGACTGCTCTGACCCGTGGCAAGGAATGTTGCATCAGGGAATCCATTCTATTTAGCCCCTTCCGCTACCGGCCCGTCAGAGCAGAGGCTGTCGGCAGGCCCGGCACCACCACGTAGATGCGCCGATCGGCCGGAACGAAGCCGGCCGCCCGCGCCCGCGCCTCCAGCGCGTCCATGTTGGTGTACCGGCTGATCTCCACCCGCAGTTCGGCGTTGGTGATGAGCAGTTGTTGGTAGCGCATCTGCGCCGTGTAAATTTCATGCTGAGCCGCGGCCATCTCGCTGTTGGGCAAAAGCAGGGCGAAAAAAGCCAGGCAAACCAGGAAAAGCGCGGCCAAGTAGAGCGCCGTTTGCTCGCCGGTGGTGAACCGGCGGCGGCGATTGAAGATCGTCAGGGGGCGCCACAACGTTCTAGGCGTCGGAACCAACATAGGGGTCACCTCTTGTTTTTCTACTCTCATCTCAGGCGATTTTTTCTGCCACTCGCAGATGCGCGCTGCGGCTGCGCGGGTTGCGGCTCACCTCAGCCTCGGTGGGCGCAATCGGCTTCTTGGCGGCCAACCGCAAACGGGCGCGATGCCCGCACACGCACTTCGGCAGACGGGGCGGGCAGATGCAGTCGCTGGCCTCGCGCTGCATGAACTGCTTGACAAGGCGATCTTCCAGCGAATGAAAGCTGATGACCGCCAGGCGCCCGCCCATTTGCAGCAGGTCCAGGGCCTGGGGCAGCGCCCGTTCCAGCGCGCCCAACTCATCGTTGACCGCGATGCGCAGCGCCTGAAAGGTGCGCGTTGCGGGATGCAGATGGTCGTGGCGGCCGCCCACGGCCCGGGCAATCACCTCAGCCGTAACCCTGGCCTCCGACAGCGGACGGGCCGCGACCAACGCCCGCGCAATGCGCCGCGCAAAGCGCTCTTCGCCAAAGCGAAAGATGAGGTCTGCCAGCTCCTCAACTTTCAGCGTATTGACCAGGGTCGCTGCGGAACGCCCGACGGCCGGGTTGAAGCGCATGTCGAGCGGCCCGGCGCTGGTGAAGCTGAAGCCGCGGTCATCGCCGGTCAGTTGATACGATGACAGGCCCAGGTCGAGCAGAATGGCCGCCGGCGTCAGCCGGTAGGCGCCTGCCACGATGCGCATCTGATCGAAATTGGCCTGGGCCAGGATGGCCCGTTCACCAAAGGGCGCCAGGCGCAGCCGGCCTCGCGTCACCGCGGCCGCATCGGCATCCAGGCCCAAGAGGCGGCCTGTGGGCGCAATCGCCTGCAAAATCGCTTCGGCATGACCGGCGCCGCCCAACGTCCCGTCAATGACATCGGCGCCAGGCGCCAGGGCCAGCGCCGCCAGGGTTTCGGCGAGTAGAACCGGAACATGGCCCTCGGCAGCCGGTGATCGAGCTGCCATCGCTAGATGCTCAGCGCCCGAAAGAGCGCCGTCATCTCGTTGTCCGGCATGAGATGAACGCGGCGATCTTGCCAATAGGCGGGCGTCCACAGCTCCAGGTGCGTTCCCACACCGGCAATAATCGCATTGTCGGTTATGCCAACAGCCGTTCGCAGTTCGATGGGCAGAATGAAGCGCCCCTGGGTGTCCAATTCCACGTCGGCGGCCTCGGCATACAGCCAGCGGCGCAGCTCACCGATCGCCAGATCGGTCAGCATCGGCTTGTCGTCCAGGCGGGCGGCCAGGTTCTGCCATGCGTCCATCGGCAGGACGATCAGATAATCGCCCATGCCGCGGGTCACCATCCCGCCGGGCGCCAACGCGGCGCGGTAGCGGGACGGAATGGTCAGGCGACCCTTGCTATCGAGCACATGCTCGGCGCGACCGACGAACATTTGTTCTTATCCCCCACTTTAGCCGATTATTGACCTAATTTTTAGGGATTTTTCCCCACTCTTCCCCACTTGCCTCTTATTATACAGGGTATTTCCAATTTGTCTAGTCCCCGGAGGGGTGACTTTGGTCATGTTCGTGATATTGGGTAGCAGAAACAGGAGTTCTCACACAAAGACGCCAAGACACAAAGAAGTCTTCTCTAAATCCTTGGTGTGCTTGGTGTGCTTGGTGTCCTTGGTGTCCTTGGTGTGAGCCATTGAGGTGGGAAGCAACTGCTCAGGCGGCCCCCCTGCCCCCCAATCCTGGGGGGAAAAGCATTCGGCTCCCCCACGATTGGGGGGCAGGGGGGGCACTCCGGCGCTATCGAGACCATTCTCACTGCC
>JAYRVL010000314.1:0-20258 GCA_041918575.1 Anaerolineae bacterium
AAGCCATTCTTGACCTGAACAACAATTTCTTTATCTCTCATCTTTTTCTATTTTCTATTTTCTATTTTCTATTTTCTATTTTCTCTATTTTCTCTATTTTCTATTTTCTATTTTCTACTTTCTATTTTCTATTTGACCGCGCTTGTGGTATGATCGGGCTACACCCAGTTGCCTCCCGATCTTCGATCGTTTCCGACTCGTAACAACCAATTCAATCGTCCGAACGGAGGTAGATCATGTCTGACACTGTGTTGCCGCAAGCAGATGAGCAACTCGTCGAACAAGTGCGTGGGCTGCTGGCCGGTATGCCTTCATCACTGGAGGACTATCAGGCCGGCGAAGGTCAGCGCGCTGTCATCCCAGCCGATGTGACCCAGGCGCCGGAGGCAGAGCGCGCCCTGGAACATCCGCAGGGTATTCTAGGCTGGCTGTGGGATCAGGTGGCGCGCGTGGCGAAGGTGGTCATCTGCGGCCCTGAGGTGTACGATAAGCTCGTGGCAGTGACCGCCGACGAGGTCAAGGCCAAGGTGGACGAGCTGCTGGGCGAACTGATCGCTCGCATCACCGACCGCCTGCCGGTGTGGCTGCGGCCCCTGGTGCCGCTGATTCGTCCCATCGTGGCGCAGGCCATTGCCTATGAGATCCACCGCGCCCTGAACCAGGGTCTGCATACCTACTGCGGCGTGGCCTAAACACAGACTGCGGGTCTCTCAGAAACCCCGCAGTCTGGTTCGCTTGATTGACTGCGGGTTTCTGAGAGAAACCCGCAGTCTCATTCACTCGATGGGCAGCGCGCCCAGGCTGAAGCCGCCATCCACCACCAGCACACTGCCGGTGGTGAAGCTGGATGCGTCCGAGGCCAGGTAAAGCGCGGCGCCGATCAACTCCTCTGGTTGGGCAATGCGCCGCTGTGGAGTGGCTTTCTCCAGCATCTGCTTCAACGACGGATTGCCCCACAGCGCGGCCGAAAACCTGGTGCGGATGAAGCCCGGCGCCAGCGCGTTGACCTGGATATTCTCCGGCCCCAGCTCAACCGCCAGGACTTTAGTCAACATGATGACCGCGGCCTTGCTCGTGCTGTAAACCCCCATCATCGGCCCAGGATTGATGCCCGCAATCGAAGCTACGTTGATGATCTTGCCGCCGCCCTGCTTGCGCATGACCGGCGCCGCCGCTTTGGCCAGGTAGAAATAGCCCTTGACATTGACCTCGAAAATCTTGTCCCAATGACTCCCTTCGGCCGTCAGCAGTGGGCCAAAGTGCGGGTTTGTGCCCGCGTTGTTCACGACAATGTCCACGCGTCCAAACGCCGCCGCCGCCTGCGCCACCACCGCCTCCGCCTCGGCCTGTTGACCTGCGTGCGCGGCCAACGCCAGCGCCTGCCCGCCCGATGCTTTGATCTTTTCGGCCACCGGACCAACGTTTTCTAGCTTGCGGCTGGTCAGCGCCACCGCGGCGCCCGCCTGCGCGTAGGCCAGGGCAATCGCTTCGCCGATGCCGCGCGACGCGCCGCTGATAATCGCCACCTTGCCCGTCAGATCGAAATGATTCACGTCTCGTCCCTCTTGAAGAGATACCAGGCCGAAGTATGCGCCCCTTCCTGGCCGTTTTGCACCCACAGCGGCTGCCAGGCCGGCGCCAGCAGCGCCTCTACGGCCGGGGGATCCAGGCCAAACGAGGCCGCGTCCCCGTTCAGGCGCCGTGTCCCGCGGGCGTAGAGCAGGAAGTGCGCGCCTGGTTTCGTGTGGCGCGTGAGGTACATGGCATAGCTCTCCTGCTCGGCCGGCGTCAGGCTGTGCAGACAGCCGATGTCCAGGGCCAGATCGTAGCGAATGCCGGCCCAGCGCCAGTTGGTCACGTCAGCCACCATGAAACAGGCCTGCTGGCGCAGGGCGGGCGCTTCCTGCGCGGCCCGCTGCCTGGCGCGGCGGATGGCAAGCGGCGCGCTATCTACCCCGACCACCTGCCAACCGTGACGAATCAAGAAGATGGCATTCAGCCCGGTGCCGCAGCCCAAGTCCACCGCGCAGCCGGGCGTCAACTCGCCCGATTGGATCAGGCGAACCACCTCCGGCGGAGTGACGCCGGTGTCCCAGGGCGTTTTTCCGGTCAAGTAGGCCAGCCAGAACAAAATTTTTGGTTTCCACGCCATGCGCGTTCCACCTTACATGTTCAATCGAGTAGACGGCCGCAGACGCCGGGCCCAGCCGCGGCAAGCACGACCAGGTCCGACCATCCTACGGGCGTCGCTGCATCTGCACAACTTCCCAGATGCCTTCACTCAGGGTAATCACGGACAGGCACGAATCGCAGTTTGCCGCGTCCGTGGCCGACTTGCGCGCCAGGTGCCCGCAGGTGGGGCAGACAACCGCCTTGCGCTGCGCTTCCTGGCGCACCAACAGCCGGATCACATCATCGGTGGATGCGAGCTGCATCTCGTCCTTCAGCATCTCCACCACTTCCTGCTCCTGCTCATTCAACTGCATACTGACATGGAGTTCGTTTGCCATGGTTGTTCCTCATGTGATATGGGGGAGCAGGGGGAAATGTCGAGCCGCGATCTACAAATTTTCTGAACAGGTGCGGCAGAGCCTGTCCGCCGGCCCTCTCTTCCTGGTTACGTTTGCGGGGTACGCAACGCTCAAGCGAACGTTCAATGGAATATAGCCCAAAATCGGGCCGTTGTCAATCGCCCATCAACGAGAATCTCACAGGCCGGACGTGCAGGCGTCTGGCCCGCTGAGACGTTGCCGTGCGCTCATGTTCCTTCCCCGTTGTGTTCATCCACCAATTTGCCCGGATTGAGCACACCGTCCGGATCGAAGCGCCGGCACAAATCACCCAAGACGGCCATGCCCAGGACACCCTTTTCCTGCGTTAGGTACGGTTTGTGATCCACCCCTACGCCGTGTTGATGGCTGATGGTACCGCCGTGTTGAACGATGATCTGGCTGGCTGCGCCTTTCAACACCTGCCAGCGGCGCAGGGTCTCGTCTGGGTCGGGCGCAATCCGGTACAGATATGTCGTGTAAACACTGGCGCCGCTGGGATAGGTATGCGAGAGATGGGTGAAGACATGCGTGCGTTCGCCGCAGTCCTGCAGACCGCGGTGCAGCGCCGTGTCCAGGGCCTGAATGAGCGCAGGCGCCATGTCCCAACCGACCACGGTTTCCACGGTGTCGATGGCATAGCCCATTTCCCACAGGGTGTTGCGCAGATAGGGCGCCCGAAAACGGTTCTTGCGCCACTGCTGGCCGAAGGTGCGGCCGACGTGGACGCCGCCATGCTGTCGCCCCAGCCCCAGGGCCGCCTGGCGCGACAGCTTGACCTGCGCTTGCGAGCCGTGGAAGCCCAGGATCAACATGCACTTCTCGTCACCGATTCCGTTCATCGCCAGGAAGCGATCCAGCGCCGCCAGCAGGCGCTGATGCCCGGCCAGGGCCAGGCTGGTTTGCGTTTCCACGGCAGTGCTCAAACGCAGCATGGAGAGCGGCGTGCGCGACTGCACGATGGCGCGCACAGCTTCTTGTCCAGACTCGAAGTTGGGAAAAAAGACCGCGCGGAACTCTTCACAGGCTGCCAGCGGGGTGATGCGCACCGTGGCCGTCGTCAGGATGCCCAGGCGGCCCTCGGAGCCGAGCACGATCTCGCGCAAATCAGGCCCGGCGGCCGAGGCAGGAAACGCGGGCAGGTCCAGCGCGCCGGCCGGCGCTTCCAGGTGGCCGCCGGCAAACAGGCGCTCGATGCGCCCAAAGCCGAGCGATTGCTGCCCGCTAGAGCGCGTCACGATCCAGCCGCCCAGGGTGGAATACTCGAACGATTGGGGAAAATGCCCCAGGGTGAAGCCGCGGGCGGTCAGGTGCGCCTCCAGGGCCGGGCCGCTGATCCCGGCGCCAAAGGTGGCCAGGTGGTTGCGTTCGTCCAGGCGCAGCAGCCCATTCAGGCGGCTCATGTCAACCGTTACCACCGGCGCGGGGCCGGGCTGCGGGTTGATGTGGCCGACCACACTGGTGCCGCCGCCGTAGGGAATCAGCCGCGTGCCGGTGGCCTGCGCGTAGGTGATGAGCGCCCGCACTTCGCCATCGCTGGCGGGATAGGCCACGCCGTCAGGTAGGGCGCACAGGCGGCCGCTGCGCAGGGCGATCCAATCGGGCAAGCTTTGACCGCGGCTGTGGCGCAGGCGATCGGCGGGTTCGTCGAAAACGAGGGGATGGGGAATCAGGCGCGAGCGCGGCAGCGCGGCCATGACTGCCGGCCAGGTGGCGTCGCGCGGCCGCGTCCCTGGCCCCACCAAATCGCGCAGAAATTGCCCGGCCGCTTTGGGCAGCGGGTAGGTGATCGCATCGTCACCCCAGCCATTCCAGCGTCGCATCGAGGCACCTCCTTAAGTTTGTCACAAGCGCCACTCTCCAGGGTTCCGGCGCCGTGTCGGGTTGAGTGCGCATACCCGCGCGCGCCTTCATGGCGCTGGTTCCGGTGGCAAAATCTGCACGCGCAGCGCGGCCGCGGGTCGTACCAGGGGCAAAACCTCGATGCCGGCGCACTGCAGCGCGGCCAACGTGAACCTGCGCAGGGCAGGGGCCACCTGTTCCTGTTTGCCAGGCAGGGTCTTGGCGGTCAGGCGCACAAGCACCGTGTCGTCCTGCACGCTCACGGGGCCAACGACCAGGGGTATCTCCAACAGAGTGGTGCGCAGCGTTTCATCGGCAAACGCAGCCTGCGCCGCCGCGTCCAGGGCTGCCAGCGCCAGGCGCAGGTCGGTGGCCAAAGGCAGGCGCGCTTCCACCACGGTGCGCGCCCAGCCGCGCGTGCGATTGGCCACCACTCGAATCTCGCCGTTGGGAACAACGTGCAGACGCCCGTCGCTTTCATCGCGCAGGTAGGTGGAGCGCAGGGTGATGCGTTCGACGCTGCCGCTCACGCCTGCCACCACGACCCCGTCGCCCACGCGGTAGAGATCATCGAGCAGGATCAGGATGCCGGCGATGTAGTCCTTGATGAGCGTCTGCGCGCCCAGGGAGATAGCCAGGCCGGCCACACTAGCGCCGGCCAGCAGGGGCACCACGTTGATCCCCAGCGCGTTCAAGATCATGAAGACAGCCAGGATGATAACCAGCGCCTCGATGCCGCTGCGCCCGGTCTGCAACAGGGTATGCACCCGCATCATCTGCTGCCGATCGCTCTCCGCGGCCTGCAAGCGACGGTCCGCGCGGCGTGCGAGCAGGCGCACCACGCGCAGCAGAATCAGTGTCAGCAGCGCAATGACGCCGATGCGAATGAGCGCGTCGCCCCAGAAAAAGGCAGAAGCCGGTAGAGAGCCGGGAAACAGAGTGGACATGGTCAGTTCACAACCTCACCGGCCGGTTGCTGTGCGCCGATTCCAGCAGTGCGGTGATGACGGCGACGTTGCCGCGACTTTCGACCAGGCTGACCCGCGGCGGCTTGCCCAACAGCACCGCGTCGGCCATGTCCTCGATTTCACCGCGATAAAGTGGTTCACCGGCGATCTTGATGATCTCGACCAGGTCGTTCTTGTGACGCAGGATCACTTCTTCATCGGTCTGCGGCTTGAACGGCGCCGGCACGGTCAAGGTGCGCTCGCTGCCTGCAATCTCCATGAAGGCGCGGAACGGCAGACGAAAGGCGGAGTCAACCTGGGCCAGCAGGCCGCTGGCAAAGCGCAGTTGACCGGTAAACAGCTCATCAACGCCGCTGGGGCCGCTGACCTGCCAGCCAAACACCTCCACCGGCTCGGCGCGGGCCAGGAAGCGGGTAAAGCTGATGGGGTAGCAGCCCACATCCCAGAGGCAACCGCCGCCCAGTTCGGGCCGCAGGCGCACGTCCTGGCGGTTGGTCAGCAGGTAGCTGAAGGCCCCGCGCAGCAGGCGCGGTTGGCCCACCGCGCCCTGGGCGATCATCTCTGCGACGCGCAGGGTCTGCGGATGGTGCCGGTACATGAAGGCTTCGGCCACCACGACGCCGGCGCTGTGCGCGGCCGCGGCGATGGCGTCTACATCGGTCACCGTCAGGGCTAGCGGTTTTTCGCACAGCACATGCTTGCCCGCCTGGATGGCCTTGAGCGTCCATTCGGTGTGCAGGGCGTTGGGCAGCGAATTATAGATTACATCCACGTCTGGATCGGCCAGCATGGCTTCATAGCTGGCGAAGGTGCGGGGAATCTTCCATTCCGCGGCATAAGCGGCGGCCTGGGCCGCGCTGCGGCTGGCGACGGCCGTCACCACGTTGCGCGGGGAGTGGGGCATGGCCGTCAGAATGGCCCGGTTGATGCGCGCCGTGCTCAAGAGGCCCCAACGCAATAACTTCGACATAAGATTCCTCCTTTTTCAGGTTACGATGACGGCGTTGTCTGCGCCGAAGCAAGTTTTCCTGCGCCAATGTCGTCCGGCCAGGAGACCGGATCTGTAGACATGGCTGTTTGCAGCGCGCGAATGACCTTGAGATCGGTCACCGGAAAGGCGTAGTTCGCCAGCTCGTCCGGCCGCGCCCAGACCCATGCGGCCACGCCAATCGCCTGCGGTACCCCAGGTACCCCAGGCAGCGGCCGGCAGTGAAACGCATGCAGGGTGATGCGCAGGTGGGTGTACGTGTGCTGCACGGCCGTCAGCTTCTCTCCCACCTCGATGGTAATGCCCAGTTCTTCCATGATCTCACGGCGCAGACATTCCGGCAGACTCTCGCCCGGCTCCTGCTTGCCGCCCGGGAATTCCCATAACCCGCCCAACATCCCGTTGGGTGGACGCTGTGCAATGAGCAGACGCCCATCGTCCTTCCAAATCAGGCCGCAGGTGACATCGAAGTAGGGCAGCGCCTTGCGTGGAATGCGCACAGGACGGTTGGCTTGCACGCCACGCGCCTGCGCCAGGCAGCGGCCGGTCAACGGGCAGCGTGCGCAGGCCGGATTGGTCGGCAGACACACCGCGGCTCCCAGGTCCATCCAGGCCTCGTTGAGGGGGCCGGCCTGATCGTCTCTGTCGAGGGCCATGACCAGGGCCTCGCTCAGCGCCCACAGCCGCGCCTCGGCGGCGGCTTGTCCCAGCGGTGTGTCCACATCGAAGACGCGGCTCAGGATGCGCCGCAGATTGCCGTCGAGGACCGCGGCGCGCTGACCGAAAGCCAGGCTGGCGATGGCGCCCGCGGTGTAACGACCGATGCCAGGCAGGCGGATCAGCTCTGTGACCGTGCAGGGCAGGCTGCCGCGGTGCTGCGCCCCGATGATCTGCGCGGCGCGATGCAGGTGGCGCGCCCGGGCGTAATAGCCCAGTCCCTCCCAGGCTTTCAGCACGTCGTCCAGTGGAGCCGCGGTTAACGCTTCCACGGTGGGAAAGCGCGTCAGCCAGCGTGCAAAGTAGGGGATCACCGTGTTGACCTGGGTCTGTTGCAGCATAATCTCGCTGATCCAGACCCGGTACGGGTCACGGCGGCCATCGGCGGCCAGGAAGCGCCAGGGTAGTGCGCGCCCCTGGCTGCGCCCCCAGGTCAGCAGTAACCCCGCCAGGGATGCCAACGAGGATGACTCAACCGCTTGGTCGGCAGGAAGGGGAGACGATGCAAAAGCCGCAGCGGCAGGCTGCGCAGGCGTGCTCATCCGCACTCCGTCAACGGCCCATGGGAGTGAGCACGAAGAGTTGAAAGAACAGCCAGCTAATCAGGAAGAAGGCGCCAATGATCAGGAGAAGCATCGTGTTGGACAACTGACGCTTGCGCCGCGGCGGTTCGGGCTTGGGCAGAGGGGTCTGGCAGCGCCAGCACACCTGTTTATCGTCTGGATTCCATGTGTTGCATTTGATACAGTTTGCCATAACAGGTCACCTCGTGCAAAGACCTCACAGATGCGGACTCGCAGAGGAAGGATAAACGACAAAGACGCAAGATGCAAATCAGCGGGCCTGTGCAAATAGGTCACAATCATGCAAAGACCGGGTCTGCGCGGCAGGCCCGGTCTTGTGGTCACTTCTCAGGTGCTGGGCGCAGGTCGGCGCTCAGCGCGTCAAGCAGACACGGGCGTCCACTGCACGGGCGATCGCCACAGGGAGGAGAGAATCAACTCGCGCATGAAGATCATTTCCTTGGGCAGGCGATCGTAGAGCTTGATGAACAACTCGTCGTGTGACAGCATCTCCTGCTTCCACAGCTCGCGATCCACCGACATCAATTCGGTGTACTGGGCGGCTGAGAAGTCGTCCATGCCGCGCCAATCCAAATCCTCGTAGCGCGGCATCAGGCCCAACGGGCTTTCCACAGCAACGGCCTCGCCATTGGCGCGCTCCACGATCCACTTGAGGATGCGCATGTTATCGCCAAAGCCAGGCCAAAGGAAGCTGCCGTTCTTGTCGGTGCGGAACCAGTTGACGCCGAAGATGAGCGGCGGGTTGGTGATGCCGCGACCGAACTGCAGCCAGTGGTCGAAATAGTCGGCCATGTGATAGCCGCAGAAGGGCAGCATGGCGAACGGATCGCGGCGCACCTGGCCCACCTGCCCGGCCGCGGCCGCGGTGGTTTCCGAACCCATTGTGGCGGCCAAGTAAACGCCATAGTTCCAGTTGTAGGCCTGCATGATGAGCGGCACCACATTGCTGCGCCGGCCGCCGAAGATGAACGCCTTGATCGGCACACCACTGGGGTTTTCCCACTCCGGGTCAATCACCGGGTTCTGATAGGCCGGCGCGGTGAAGCGGGCGTTGGGATGCGCAGCCTTGCGCCCTGAGTCGGGCGTCCAGGGCTTGCCCTGCCAGTCAATCAAGGAGGGCGGCGGCGTCTTGGTCATGCCTTCCCACCACACGTCCGTGTCCGGCGTCAGGGCTACGTTGGTGAAGATGGTGTTGGCCTTGATGCTGGCCATGGCGTTGAAGTTGGTTTTTTCGGATGTGCCTGGGGCCACCCCAAAATAACCGGCTTCGGGATTGATAGCGTACAGGCGGCCGTCCGGGCCAGGCTTGATCCAGGCAATATCATCGCCCACCGTGGTGATCTTCCAGCCGTCGAAGGCCGCGGGCGGGATGAGCATGGCGAAATTGGTCTTGCCGCACGCGCTGGGGAAGGCAGCCGCCACATAGGACTTCTCACCGCTGGGCGCTTCGACGCCCAGGATCAACATGTGCTCGGCCAGCCAGCCTTCGTCACGGGCCATGGTCGAAGCGATGCGCAGGGCCAGGCACTTCTTGCCGAGCAGCGCGTTGCCGCCATAGCCGCTGCCATAGGACCAGATGGAGCGCTCTTCGGGAAAATGGACGATGTATTTCTGATCCTTGTTGCAGGGCCAGGACACATCCTTTTGGCCAGGCGCTAAGGGTGCGCCCACGGAGTGCATACACGGCACGAATTCGCCGTCGCTGCCCAGCACATCCCACACCGCGGCGCCCATGCGCGTCATGATGCGCATGTTCGCCACCACGTAGGGCGAATCGGTCAGCTCCACGCCGATGTGCGCGATGTAGGAGCCGAGCGGCCCCATACTGAACGGAATGACATACATCGTGCGCCCGACCATGCAGCCGTCGAAGAGGCGGTTGAGCGTGGTCTTCATTTCGGTGGGGTCAATCCAATTATTGGTGGGGCCAGCATCGTTTTTGTTGACGCTGCAAATGAAGGTGCGGTCTTCGACGCGCGCCACATCACTGGGGTCCGATAGAGCCAGGAAGCTGTTAGGGCGCTTCTCCTCGTTCAAGCGGACAAAGGTACCCGCTTCGACGAGGGTTTTGCACATGGCGTCATACTCAGCCTGGGAGCCGTCACACCAGTAGACGGCATCGGGCTTGCACAGGGCGGCCATGGCAGTTACCCAAGTGCGGATGGCTTCGTGCTTCAGGTTCGATGGGTAGTTGAGCATAATCTCCCTCTATTCTGCATCTTGTAACAAGATAACCTGGTTCAGGTTGTCATGGAACCAGTCATTCAATGCGCCGCTATTCTACTCGAAAGCGCCGGGGCAAGGTATGATACGTATCATCGTTCTGGCCTCGCGGCCGCTCTTTTTCACCCCTCGCGGCGGTATGGCTTGAGCAGGGCAGCGGGGTAAGACGCGTTGCGACCGGCCAGCGCCAGGGCGACAATCGTCGCCAGGTAGGGCAGCGCCAGCAGTAGCTGATAGGGCACGGCGACGCCGATGGCGCGCAGGCGC
The DNA here is from genome assembly GCA_041918575.1 of Anaerolineae bacterium. Lineage (GTDB taxonomy): Bacteria > Chloroflexota > Anaerolineae > SSC4 > Amarolineaceae > Amarolinea. The sequence continues at coordinate 10,139 of JAYRVL010000314.1, forward strand.
AGTTGCAGGGCTTCCACACCGCCAAAGAGCAGCGCGCCCAGCATGACCCGGCCCGGCTCCCAGTTGCCAAAAATGACGATGGCGATGGCAACCCAACCGCGACCCGCCACGATCCCAAAGGTGGTGGCGCCAAGCTGAGCCAGGGAAAGGAACGCGCCCCCCGCGCCCATCAACGCGCCGCTGAGCGCCAGCGCGGCATAGCGCACACGCCGCACATCAATGCCCACCGAATCGGCGGCTTCGGGATTTTCGCCCACCGCGCGCACCCACAGACCGAACGTGGTGCGGTACAAAACCCAGGTGGCCAGCGGCGTCAGCAGAAAAGCCACGTAGGTCAGCCAATACTGTTCGAAAATGGGCGCCACAGGCCCGAGCGCAGGCAGATGCGGCTGTTGAAAAGGGGTCATGGTGGGCGGATTGGCGCTGCCCTTGAAGAGCACGCGGAAGATGAAAAGCGCCAGGCCCGAAGTCAACAGAGTCAGGCCCAGGCCCGACACGTGTTGATTGAGTCCCAGCGTGACCGCCAGCCACCCCATGAGCAAGCCGGCCAGCGCGCCCAGCAGCCCCGCCGCCAGCAGGCCGATCATCAAAGAGCCGCTCAGGTAGGCGGCAATGAAGCCCAGGATGGCGCCCATCAGCATGATGCCTTCGATGCCCAGGTTCAACACACCGGCGCGCTCGGCGAAGACTTCACCCAAGCCGGCCAGCAAGATCGGCGTGGCGATGCGCAGCGTTGCAGCCAACAGGCCAATTATCAGTGTCTGATCCATCATGCCCTCTTTACACGACGTATGCGAACGTTGGTCAACAGAAGCAGGGCCAGGGTCACCAGCAGCAGAGTGGCCTGAACGACATCGGCCAGGAACGAAGGGACTCCCATTTGCCGGCTGACCGTCTGCCCGCCAACCTCGATCAGGGCAATGAAGAGGGCCGCCAGACCGGCGCCAAAGGGATTGAGCGCGCCCAGGGTGGCGACGATGATGCCAGAATAGCCGAAGCCGGGCGAAATGTCCTCCAGCAGGCGATGGTGAATGCCGGCCACCTCACTGACGCCGGCCAGGCCGGCGATGCCGCCGCTGACCAGCGCAGCCACGAATACCAGGCGTTCGACGCGGACGCCCATGAAGCGCGCGGCGTCTTTGTTCAGTCCCACGGCGCGCAGGCGCAGCCCCAGCGCGGTGCGCGTCAGAATCCACCACATGATCACCATCACCAGCAGGCCGATCAGGAAACCCAGGTGAACCCGCGAGCGCGGGATGATGACGAAGAACTCGGCCGCCGGCGCCAGGCGCGGGGACTGCGGCCAGTTGGTCACCGGATCGAGCCACCAGGTATTGAGCACCGCGTTGATGAGGTAGAGCATGACCGAATTGAGCAGCAGGGTGGTGACGACTTCGTCTACGGCCAGGCGTGTGCGCAGCCAGGCCGGCGCCCAGGCCCAGGCCATGCCGGCGGCGAAGCTCACGGCGAGCATCAGCGGAATCACCAGCAGGCCGGGCAGGGTGTGGGCCAGCGACAGTTGACCAAGCCAGGCCGCGGCCAGCGCGCCCGCGTAGAGCTGTCCTTCCGCGCCGATGTTGTAGTAGCCGCTGCGAAAGGCGAACACGATCGCCAGGCCGGTGAGGATGAGCGGCGTCGCCTTCACCAACACCTCCAGCGCGCTGACCGTTGAGGTGAGCGGCTCGATGAGCATCAGGTAGAAGGCGGTAAAGGGATTGGCGCGGCTGAAGAGAAGTAGGGCCGCGGTCAACCCGAATGTCAGGCCAATGGCGAGGAATGGAATTAGCGCCTGCATCCACACCGGCGCATGCCCACTCTCGAAGCGCCAACCCAGGAAATTCATTGGTTTTCCTCGTGATTGCGGGCTGCGGTCCTGCCAGAGCCGGACATCATCAACCCCAGCCGTTCAGCGTTGGCCTCATGCGCTGTCATCTCGCCCACGATGCGGCCTTCATACATCACCACGATACGATCGGCCAGGGCCAGCACCTCCTCCAGGTCGCCGGAGATGAGGAGCACAGCCGCGCCGCGGCCGCGTTCGGCCAACAGGCGGCTGCGCACATAATCGGTGGCGCCAATGTCCAGCCCGCGCGTGGGGTCAACCGCCACCACCAGCGCCGGGCTGCGGTGCAGGCTGCGCGCCAGGATGACTTTTTGCACATTGCCGCCGGAGAGGGTGCGGATGCGATCGCTGGGTCGGGCCTTGATTTGATACTGCTGAATGAGCGCGGTCGCGTGGCTGGCAATGGCTTGCCAATCGAGCTGTTTGCGGCGCTCGAATTCCGACAGGTGTTCGAGCGCCAGGTTTTCGGCCACGGTCATTTCTCCTATCACCGCGGCCAGGCGGTCTTCGGGGATGTGCCCCACGCCCCGCTGTACGATCTGATCGGGCCGCAGGCCCAACAGACTGTCGCCATTGAGGAGGAGGCGGCCGGCCGTGGGGCGCCGCAGCCCTTGCAGGACCTGCGCCAGCTCACTCTGGCCGTTGCCGGAGACCCCGGCTACCGCCAGGATCTCGCCCGCGGCCACTTGCAGCGAAAGTCCACGCAAGGCATCCTGCCCCTTGGCGCCTGTGGCCCACACGTCATCCAGGGTCAACACGGCGCGCTGCGGCGCGGCAGGAATTCCAAATGTGGTCGCTGAAGACATCTGGAATGGAGGCTTTAGCCGGTTATTGGGCACTTGAGAACCCTGTGGCAGACCGGCTGAAGTCTCGATTCCGGGTACATTTGGAATTCCTGGCGGCGCGGGGCTGACTGGGGCGGCGCCCTGGCGCGTCACGCCAAAGCTGGCGCGGCCGACCATCAACTGCGCCAGGCTGGCCTCGGTGGCCTCACGCGTCAGCAGGCGGCCCACCACACGGCCATCGCGCAGCACCGTGATGCGGTTGCTGACCGCCATCACCTCCTGCATCTTGTGGCTGATGAAGACCACCGCCAACCCCTGCGCCACCAGGCCCTTGACGGCCGCAAACAGCGCGTTCGCTTCCTGCGGGGTGAGCACGGCGGTTGGTTCATCCAAAATCAGCACACGCACGTTGCGATGCAGCGCCTTGAGAATCTCCACGCGCTGCTGTTCACCGATCGCCAGGTGGCGCACCAGGGCAAGGGGGTTGACGTGAATCGCGTAACGCTGCGCGGTCTCCGTCACGCGGCGCACCGCGTCGCCCAGGTCGAAGCGCAGGCCGCCGGGCATACCCAACACCACATTTTCGGCCACCGTGAGGGTGCGGATCAGGGCAAAGTGCTGGCTCACCATGCCGATGCCGTGTTCGATGGCGGCGGCCGGTGAGCGTAAGCGCGCCGGCTCGCCGTTGATCCGAATTTCACCGTCATCGGGCGCGTAGAGACCGTATAGGATTTTCATGAGCGTGGATTTGCCCGCGCCGTTTTCGCCCAGCAAGGCATGAACCTCGCCCGCGTGGACATCGAGGTCAACATGGTCGTTGGCTATCAACGATCCGAAGCGCTTGCAGATCCCGCGCATCTCTACGGTTTGTAGCATCGTGTTCCTGGTTGCCGAACGCTACTGCGCCGGCGCGCCTTCGTTGATGTCCACACGGAACTTGCCGCTGACGATCTCATCCTGCCGCTTCTTGACCAGGTCGCGCACATCCTGCGGAATCTTGGCGTCGTTGCCGTGGAAGGAAGCCAGGCTGGCGCCGCCCTTGACCATGGTGCTGAAATCTTTCATGTCCTGGGCCGTATAGGCGCCGGCTTTGATTTGCCTGATGACGTAATCTACCGTCGGCCCCATGTTCCAGAGCGGTGAGGTCAACACGTACTCCGGCGCTTCGTAGTTCTGATCGGTCAAGCTGCCAAAGGAGAAGAGCTTCTTCTCGGCTGCGGCCTGAATGGCGCCTTCGCGCTCGGCATAGATGATGTCCGCGCCGGCGTCAATCAGAGCCAGGGTGGCCTCTTTGGCTTTGGCCGGATCAAAGAACGAGTTGATGAAGCTGACCGTCACCTTAGCGTTCGGATTGGTTTCTTTGGCGCCCTGGGTGAAGGCGTTGACCAGGCGATTGACTTCGGGGATGGGCATCGCCGCCACCACGCCAATGGTGTTGGACTTGGTCATCTTGCCGGCGATGAGGCCGCACAGATAGGCCGGCTCATGGATCCAGTTGTCGAAAACCGACAGATTTGGGTTTTGTGGTCCGCCATCGGAGCCAAAGACAAAGGCGATGTCGGCAAACTCGGAGGCCACTTTGGCCACTGCATCACGATTGCCAAACGCATCGCCGAAGATAGCGTTAGGCTTGTTCTTGCTCGCTTCTTCGCGCAAGACGCGCTCCATGTCGCCTGAATAGCCGATATTGTCGGCCCAGGTGTAGTCAATGTCGCCGCGCTGCTGGGCTGCCTGCAGAGCCGCGTGGATGACGTTGTCCCACGGCTCTTCCAGGGGCGTGGCATAGGCGCCGAAAACCTTGATCTTGCCGCTGCTGCTTGGGGCCGCAGTGGGTGTGGCGCTGCTGCAGGCGCTGAGGATGAGGGTGAGCAGCAGGATGAAAATGACAGCCAATGAAAGACGTGTACGCATGGTGACTGGTCCTCCTAACTACAAAACAGTTACCGGGAAATACGCCGAACCTGTTCGACGCTCCCGGATAGGACTCCTCGGCTTGTCGAGGAAATGGGGAAGTGACTTCGGCGCGCGATCGGCTTCTGCGTGTTGCCCTCCTTCGGTTCCTGGATGATTCGTTTTTCGGTCACGGCCTGCGGGGTGCGCTATGCTTCGCCGATGTCTTCGGCCCACAGTTCCGGGTGCGCCTGCGTGAACTCGGCCAGCATCTGGATACATTCCTCGTTGTGCAGATCAATGACGGTGACGCCGTTCTCGGCCAGCCAGTCAATACCGCCCTGAAAATTGACCGATTCGCCCACAACGACGGCGCCGATGTTGAATTGGCGAATCAGGCCGCTGCAGTACCAGCAGGGCGCCAGGGTGGTGACCATAATTTTGTCGCGATAGGTTTTGACCCGGCCGGCGTTGCGGAAGGCATCGGTCTCTCCATGCACCGACGGGTCATCCTGCTGCACGCGGCGGTTGTGGCCGCGGCCCAACACGTTGCCTTGCGCATCGCACAGACACGCGCCGATGGGAATGCCCCCCTCGGCCAAACCCAGGCGCGCTTCGGCAATGGCAACTTCGAGCAGCTTGGCGTAATCCATCTCGATTCCTCCATTTTTCAATGATTTCCAGCCATTTTCGGGCCATTGCAAACTATTCTTGGGATGCAGACGATCACTGACAACGAACAGATCTGAATCATAGACAAAGAGCGGGGAGGTCGCAAACAGTGGGTGCCATGAATTATAGCAAGGATTGCATCTGCGTCAATTCGGTCGGCCAAGCGTCCGGTTCAGCAGCGTTCGATCACCAGCAGGTGCGACAGGCCAAAATAGCGCAGGGGCGATCGTTCGAGCGCATAGGTGACGCTGCGCAGGAGGCGTCCCAGCGCAGGGCGGCGGGCGCTGAGCTTGTCGTAGCCGGGGAAAATCTGGCTGTGATGCACCGTCCGCACGGGCAGGCCGGCAAAAAGGCTGCGCAGGCCGGCCGCGGTGTATGCGCGCACGTGCGGCGCCAGGCGGTTGCGCAGCGGATCGGGCAGGTAGTTGATGAGAGGCGTGTTGCCGAAATGATAACGACCGCGCCAGTAATGGCCATGCGTCTCGAAGGGATAGAGGCGGTTGGGCGCAAAGATCACCGCGCGGCCGCCCGGCTTGAGCACGCGCACCATCTCGGCCGCGGCCAGGCGATCATCCTGCACATGCTCCAGCACCTCGTGCGACAGCGCCACGTCGAAGGTGCGGTCGCGATAGGGCAGCGCCTCGCACGCGCCGACGTGCAGGACGCTGCGCCGTTCTGCCTGGCTGGCCTGTTGCACACCCTCGTGAACGCGCTCCCATTCGATGTCAAGCCCGATCACCAGGTCGGCAAAGGCCTGCATCTTCTGCACATAGGCGCCGATGCCGCAGCCATCCACCAGCGCCAGCGCGCCTTCCAGCCCGCTCCACTGCCGGATCATGTCCAGCCGCCGGTCCTGCCCAAAACGCCAGACCAACGAGGGCACGCCGCGATCGGCCGCGTGCGCGTAGGGCGCCGTCGCCGTTTCATGTTCCGCCCGAGCTGTATCCATCCAGATGCTCCTTCAGATGCTCGTTGCCTGCCGCTAATATGTCTGTTCTTCACGGTACCCAAAACCGAGGGTGTTGTCAATCAGGCGCAGCCAGTCAGTTTCGATGACATGGAACGCGCTGGCGGCCAGCGGCCCGGCCAGCTCCAACGGCCCGTCCGGCGCGCCGGTCTGCGCTGCGGCCACGAAGGGGAATTTGGCAAAGTAGGTTGTGATGGCTTGCTGCGTCTCCGCGCCGGGCGCGACCGGGCGGGCGCGGCCTTCCAGTTGCAAGCCGCGAATTTGGCGCCATTCCTGCCCGTCCTGATAAATCGCCGCGGCCACGTTCGACTGCCCGACCAGCGCCAGGCTGTGATTGGATGAGGGGTTGGAGATGAAGTACAGACACAGCATTGTTTCCCCGCTCGGGGCGGTGATCCAGCCGTGGGCATAGAACAACGGCGCGGCCTGGGGGCCTTCTGGCGTCCAGGTGGCCAGGGTCAGCGTGGTGTGAGCGTGTAAGAACGCATCCACGCGCTGCTCGAAAGATGAACCCATGAGTTTCTCCTCAGGCCGCGCCCACCTGATGACCATGATCGCGTTTACGGCTGCGATGCATGGGCGCGGCGCCGGTCCTCCTGGCTGGCAAGCCGCATGCCCTGCCAGTGAAAGTAGAGATCGTTTTCCAGGCTCAGGCGCGCCAGGATGCGGCCCACCGTGCCGTTGACGATGTCATCCACGGTTTGGGGCCGGCCGTAGAACGCCGGCACGGGCGGGAAGATCACACAGCCGATCTCGGCAGCCTGCACCTGCAAGCGCAGATGCCCCAGGTGCAGCGGCGTCTCGCGCACCGCCAGGATCACCGGCCGTCCCTCTTTGAGCTGCACATCGGCCGCGCGCGTCAACAGGTCGGCGTCGTAGGAGTTGGCGATCGCGGACAGCGTCTTGATACTGCACGGCGCAATAATCATGCCGGCCGTGATGAACGAGCCGCTGGCAATGGCCGCGCCGATGTCGCCGGGCCGATAGACCACGTCGGCCAGCGCTTCGACCGCCGTGGGGTCCCAATCGGTTTCTTGCGCAATGGTCATGCGTGCGGATGGACTGATCACCAGGTGTGTTTCGATGTCAGGCGCCGCCAGCAAAACCTCCAACAGACGAATGCCGTAGATTTGCCCGCTGGCGCCGCTGAGACCCACAATGATCCGTTTCATGCTGATACCTCGCCCACATGCAGCGCGACCGTGCCGAGCATCATCACCTTGTAGCGCACGCGGCGCAAGCCCACCCCTTCCATGATGCCCTTGAGCGCCTGTGGCAGGGGAAAAGCCAGGGTCGAATGCGGCAGGTAGGTGTAGGCCTGGCGCTCGCCGCTGAGCAGGCTGCCGATCAACGGCACCAGGCGGAAGAAATAGAGGCCGAACAGGTCGCGCCAGAGCGGCGTTTGGGGTCGGGTGATTTCCAGGCAGACCACGCGGCCGCCCGGCTTGACCACGCGACGCTGTTCCGCGAACGCGCGTGCGATGTCGCTGACGTTGCGCATCAGGAATCCGGAGCAGACCGCATCGAAGGTGGCGTCGGGAAAGGGCAGACTGAGCGTGTCCGCGTCGGCAAAGCGCAGCCGCGAGCCGTGTACATCGAGCAATCCTTCGCGGCCGGCCTTGCGCTGGCCCACGAGCATCATCTCGTGGGTAAAATCCACCCCGGTGACTCGCACATCCGGCCGCAGGCGCATGGCCTCGAAGCCGATGTCGCCCGTGCCGGTAGCCACATCCAACAGATGGCCGCCGCTGGGCAGGCGACATTCCTTGACGATCAGGCGCCGCCAGCGCTGATCCTGACCGCCGGTCATCACCCGGTTCATCACATCGTAGCGTCCAGCAATCGCGGCAAACATCTGATTGACATAGGCCGGCTTCAGCGCCTGATCGGGCAGAATATCCAAGGGTCTTGTTACTTCGCTAGGTTTCGTCATGACAATCTCAACAGTTCGCCCAGGCTATACTCGGCCAGCCAGTCTTCGAGGCTAACCGTATCCAGGCGCTGAAAGACGGTTGCATGTCCATCCCGCCCGGCCACCAGCACGTCCTGCGGCTCGAATTCGTCCAACAGCAGCGGCGACTGGGTGGCCAGGATGATTTGTGAATCCATTGTGGCCATTTTTGCCATGCTGCCCAGCAGGCTGATGGCAAACGGGTGCAGGCCCAGCTCCGGTTCGTCTACCAGGATCAACGGGGGGCGCAGTTCGGCCGGCTGAAGGAAAACTGCCGCCAGGGCGATGAAACGCAACGTACCATCGGACAAAGCCCAGGCATCGAAATAGGCGTCGCTTTCCCGGTGTCGCCATTCCAACTTAATCCGGCCGGGGTTGAGCGGTGAAGGACGCAGGAGAAAATCTTCGAAGAACGGAACCACGCGCTGCACGGTGCGGCGCAGCAGATGGTAGGCCTGGACGTGCCGCTGCTGCAACAGGTAGAGAAAAGCAGGCAGGTTGGCGCCGTCCGTGCGTAACGCCCGGTTATCTTCCAGGTCTGCTGCTCGTCGCAAGGCCGAGGTTTCGCCTGTATCATGAAAGTGATAGATCCGCCATTGTGCCATTCGGTTTGCGATCCAGCGCGCGATCGGCCCTTGCGTTTCGGTGTGACTGAGACCGGCTTCTCTACCATGCCGCGTGAGGCGCTCGGTAATCTCAACGCCGTCTGCCATTCGTTGAACTGTTTCGGACACCGGCAGCAGTTCCACAGCAAAGCCTGGCTCCAGGCGGAGGTCATAACGCGCATCGTCGTTGGCGAAGGCGAATCCAAGCGTGAGTCGAGACGTCGTTTTGGGGCCAAAGTACAGGAGATTCTCCACGCCCATCTTGCCAGCGTAATTTTGCAGCCGGCCGTCCCGTATGCTTTCGAGCAGGCGAAACACACCGATCAAGTTCGACTTACCGGATCCATTCGGTCCGATGAGTACATTGATGGCGCCAAGCGACAGCTTCTCGACGGACGCAAGGCTCTTGAAGCCCTGAACGGTAACAGTCTCGAGTTCAAGCATATCCCACTCTCTGCTCCGAAATGATGACTGGCGCGAAAACCTGGTGAGAGTGATGATACCAGAATGAACACCTTCGATCAAGTTTGCTCTATGCTGCCTTTGCCGCTTTGGCAAAATTGACAGATCGCTGAATATATGCTATAAGCATCATAACAATTGAATAGCGCTGATGCTCTTATCCAGAGAGGCTGAGGGACCGGCCCTATGAAGCCTCGGCAACCAGACTACTGGTGGCTAGACACAAGCCATGCGACGCATCGCCAACGACGGCGAATTGATCGCATAACTTGCTCACTGCCAACAGGTTATGGTGCCAAATCCGGCAGAGGTGATCTGGAAGATGAGAGGCAGTGACTGACGCGATGCGTTGTCATCCCTCCTCACTTCGAGGAGGGATTTTTTTGTTCTTGTTCGCTCAGTCATGCAACGATGCCTGCCCTCTTGACCTAATGCCGAGAGGGTTTTTGTTACCCCAAGCTGGCGGGGTACCCGCGAGCAGCGGCGCTCGCAACCGCATCAGTGCAGTCAGTCCGCCCCGTGGCCTGGCCAGCCACCGGGGAGGACCCGTCCGAGTTACGTCAAGCAACATTGCACAGGAGATCAGAACCATGTCAAGCGCTACCGACAGCCGCACCCTGGGTTTTACCACCCGCCAACTGCACGCCGGCCTGACGCCCGATCCGACGACCGGCTCGCGCGCCCTGCCCATTTATCAAACCTCGTCGTACCAGTTTCGTGACGTGGACCATGCTGCACGCCTCTTCGCCCTGGAAGAGATGGGCAATATCTACACCCGCATCATGAACCCCACCACCGATGTCTTCGAACGCCGCGTCGCCGACCTGGAAGGGGGCGTGGGCGCGCTGGCGTTCAGCTCCGGCCAGGCCGCTGAAACAGCCGCCATCCTGACCCTGTGCGAAGCTGGCGACCATGTGGTTTCCAGCAGCACCCTCTACGGCGGCA
>JAYRVL010000315.1:0-2970 GCA_041918575.1 Anaerolineae bacterium
AACCCGCCCGCGCCTGCAAGGCGCCCGGTTGACCGCCTGGGAACTGATGCAGGACGGCATCCCCATGACCCTCATTGCCGACAACACCGCCGGCCACCTGATGCGCACCGGCAGGGTAGACGTGGTGCTGTTTGGCGCGGACCGGGTGGCGGCCAATGGCGATGTGGCCAACAAAGTGGGCAGTTACCACCTGGCCGTGCTGGCCCAAGAAAACGGCATTCCCTGCTACTCCGTGGCACCCACCTCCACGGTAGATCTGAACCTGCCCAGCGGCGCTCACATCCCCATCGAAGAACGGTCGGCCGACGAAGTGACGCACATCGGCGGCGTTGCAGTGGCGCCGGCCAACGTGCCTGTGCTGAACCTGGCCTTCGATGTGACGCCTCACCGTTACCTCACCGGCATCATCACTGAAGAGGGCATCTGTTATCCGCCATTGACTGCCAGCCTGCGCCGGGCCAAAGAAGCGGCCGAAGCGCGCATCCAGGCGGGCCGGGCCTGAGCGCGGCGCAGCGTAGGAGGAATTGAGAAGAACGATGGCTGTCGTTGTTACCGGATCGCTGGCCTATGACTACATCATGTCCTTCCCCGGACACTTTACCGATCACATCCTCCCCGATCAACTGCACACCCTGAGCGTGAGCTTCCTGGTGGACTCGATGCGCCGCCAACGCGGAGGCAACGCCGCCAACATCGCCTACAGCCTGCGCCTGCTTGGCGCGCAGCCCTACCTGTTCTGCACCGCGGGCCAGGACTTTGGCGATTATCAGCGCTGGCTGGAAGAGCAGGGCATTGACACCTCAGGCATCGCCATTTACCCCCAGGATTTCACGGCCTCTTTTTTTGTCAACACCGACCTGCGCCAGAACCAGATCGCCACGTTCTACACCGGGGCCATGGCCCGCGCGGCTGAGCTTTCGCTGCGCAGCCTGCGCCGCACTGACGTAGACCTGGTCATCATTTCCCCCAACGACCCCGCAGCCATGACCAAGTATGCGCAGGAAGCTGCAGAGCTTGCTATCCCTTACATCTATGATCCCAGCCAGCAGATCATCCGCCTGTCGGCCGCAGATTTGCTGACCGGCATACGCCATGCCCGCATTCTGACCTGCAACGACTATGAGTTCGCCATGATCCAAAACAAAACGGGCCTTGACGGACAAGCGCTGGCCGCGCTGCTGCCCACCCTGGTGGTGACTCGCGGGGAGCATGGCTCGACGATCTTCGATCGCAGCGGTCAGTTCGAAATCCCCGTGGCGCCGCCGGAGAAGGCAGGTGAACCGACCGGCGTGGGCGACGCGTACCGCGCCGGCCTGATTGTGGGCTTCCTGGCTGGCTTTCCCTGGCCGGTGACCGGGCGCGTCGCCAGCCTGGCGGCCACCTATGTGCTGGAACAGCACGGCACCCAGGAACATCACTATGCGCTGACCGACTTTGTGGCGCGCTACCGCCGCACGTTTGCCGACACCCCTGAATTGGAGGCGCTGGCGCAATCGGCAGCGGCCGGCAGCGCCCGCTGAGGCCATGTGGCACGTTGACAACCTGAACGACACCGATATTTTGCTCGCCTTTTTGCAGCGAGATCGCGCCTACGCCGCCTACGCCATCGGCGACCTGGAACCGACGCTGGCGGGCGCCTGCACCTGGTTTGGCGCCTGGCAGGGGACAGCCCTGCGCACGCTGGCGCTGATCTATGCGGGTTTGCAGCCGCCCGTGCTGTTTACCATGGGCGCGACCGCCGGCCTGCGGGCCATAGTCGCCGCGGCTGCGCTGCCGGCCGCGGTGATGATTGCCAGCCAGCCGCAGCACGCGCCGACCTTGCAGGCGCGTTACGCCTTCGACAGGCTCTCCTCCATGTGGCGCATGACCGTGCGGCCGGCCGATTTCCGCCCCGTGGTGACCGCAGCCACGCAGCGCCTGACGCCTGATGCGACCCCGGCCTTGCAGGCGCTCTATGCGCTGGGGGGCGAGCATGCGCCCGATTCCTTTCGCCCAGCGCAGGTAGCCGAGGGCGTTTTTTATGGCATTTTCATGGAAGATGGGCTGGCGGCGGCCGGCGGCACGCACCTGGTGGCGCGTCAGCGCGGCGTGGCCGCGGTGGGCAACATCTACACCCACCCCGCGTACCGCGGCCGGGGCCTGGCAACGAGCATTACCAGCGCCATCTCCACGGAGCTGCTGACGGATGGCCTGGCGGTGGTCCTGAACGTCAACGAGGACAATGCCCCTGCCCTGGCCGTGTACCAGAAACTCGGCTATCGCTGCGTGCGCCGGTTCGTCGAGGGCGTGGGGCGGAGTATCGAGAACAAATGAAAACTGAAAGAATGAAAAGGAGTACATTGTGAGTCAGAATTACGATATCAAGGACATTGAGTTGGCGGAGAAGGGGCGCTATCGGATGCAGTGGGCGGGGAAGGAAATGCCCGTGCTGGATCTGATCGAGGCGCGCTTCCGGCAGGAACAGCCGCTGCGCGGGCTGCGCATGGCGGCCTGTCTGCATGTGACGGCCGAGACCGCCAATCTGATGCGGGTTTTGCAGGCCGGCGGCGCGGAAGTGGCGCTGTGCGCCTCCAACCCGCTTTCCACGCAGGACGACGTGGCGGCCGCGCTCGTGGCCTATTACGAGATGCCGGTCTACGCCATCAAGGGCGAGGACAACGCGACTTATTATCAGCATCTCAACGCAGTGCTGGACGCCAAACCGCACATGACGATGGACGACGGCTGCGACCTGGTGTCAACGCTGCACAAGTCGCGCACGGAACTGCTGCCGGGCATCCTGGGCGGCACCGAGGAGACGACCACCGGTGTGATTCGCCTGCGCGCGATGGCAGCCGAGGGTGCACTGAAATTCCCGGTGGTGGCGGTCAACGATGCCCTGACCAAGCACTTTTTCGACAACCGCTACGGCACCGGCCAATCCACGATTGACGGCATCATTCGTGCCACCAATGTGCTGCTGGCCGGTAA
>JAYRVL010000316.1:0-7205 GCA_041918575.1 Anaerolineae bacterium
TCTCCGCCTGCGCCACGACCTCGGCAAATTCCTCGCTGCGCACAAAGTCAGTGGCTGCCTCGAAAGGGCCAACCACGGCCTCCAGGCTGAGATGGTCATCCGGGGGCAGGGCGGCCACGAAGCCGGCCGGCATACGCAGGGTTTCACACAGCGCCACCAGCACGTTTTCCAGCACCTGACGCAGATCGGTGGAGGTGAGCAGGTGACGGTCAATCTCGGCCAACCAGGCCACTTCTGCGCGGTCGCGCCAGTAGATCAAACGATCAATCAAGGGCTTGGCCAAGTGAATCGCCACCTGCAAGAGGATGATGGTGGCCACAACGGTTGATACCAGCACCATTTCGCGCGGCAAGCCCCACACCTGCTGCGTGTCCGGAATGGCGAGCATGAGCATGACGATCAACGCGCCCAGGATGGGGCCGCGCAGCAGATAATAGATCAGGCTCTGGCGCACGACGCGATCAGGCGCCAGGATGCCGAAATAGGCGACGGTGTAAGTCAGCACCACCAACATGAAACCGATGACCAGGTTGCCGGCGGTGGAAAACAGGAGAATGACCGGCGCGGACGCGAAGGGTGGAGCAGAGATGAGCACCAGGAACGGGAAAACGCCGATGCCGGGCGCGGCAAAGGCCACGCTGAGATAGTTCAGGCGGCGTCGGGCGGCCGGCGTCAGGCAGCGCCGCCGCGCCTCATAAACGTTGCGCGCGCCAAACAGCGCGGTGGCTGCAAAGAAGAGCACGAAGACGGGAAAGAGCGGCCCGGGCGCCAGATGCGTCACCGGCGGCTGCATGGCGCCATCCAACACCAGCAGGTCGGTCAGGATTGCCAGGGCGCACAGGATGGCGCTGATGCCATAGCTGGCAATCACGGTTAGAAAGCGCCGCCGCGAGCGCCAGTTGGTGGTAGAAAGGAGCGCATGAGAGAAATGGAGGTAAGCAGCCGGGATGAAGGCAATGCCAAACCACTGCAAGCGCAGCCAGGGCGCAGCCGCGGCCACCGAAGTGACGCGGCCGACCGCCACATCACCGGCGTAAACCACCGTGACACAGGCCAGAAGCGTGGCGAACGAGCGCCCGACATCGCTCAGGAGATTGCGCGTCAGGACATAAATCAACAGCGCGAACGCTAGAATGACCGTTGCCGACGACAAAATCAGGTTGGCAAACGCAAAAATTCGAGTCCAATCTAAGTCGAACACAACACCTATCTCAGAAAGCCACCAAAAAACAAGGCTATATCCAGGTTTACGAAATAACGTTCATTGAATCCACAGAAAGCCAGACCATGTTTACGACAAAAACAGACCGCGGGATGATTCTTGCTTTGCACCGCCAGCATGATCCGGCGGATTCCGCGCTGCACCCCCCATTCGTGCGCGGCGCGCAGCAAACTGGCGCCAACCCCATGGCGCCGCGCAGGCTCCGCGACCACCAGGTGATCCACCCAACCCAGTTCGCGGTCGGCCTGTAAACTCATCACCGTGTAGCCCAGGATGTCCTGGCCGTCTTCGGCCACCAACACGCAGTCTCCACGTTCCCATTGATTGAGCAGGCCCTCCCCCCACGGTGGATACGCGGCCTTGAGTGGGCGCGGCAGGCGGACGAGGCGCAGAGTGACGGTGATGACGTCCTCTTCAGCGCGTTGATCCACCTGCCAGACGCGATCGGTTTCGAACGCGCCGCTGATATGATAACAGCGAGAAAGATCGGCCAGGTTGGCCGCACGAATGTGCATGGACGATTCCCACACCTTTCGCGGGGACGAGACGCCTACTTACCGCCGCGCTGCTGCAAGAAGTAGATGGCAGCAGCCTCGGTCCGATTTCCAACGCCAAGTTTCTGATAGATGTTCTGCAGATGGAACTTGACTGTATTCTCACTCAACACCAGGCGCTCGGCAATCTGGGCGTTGGTCATGCCCTGCGCCACCAGGGCCAACACCTCGTCCTCGCGCTCTGAAAGCAACTGCGAGTTTGGCTCGGCCTTGGGCCGTGTGTGGCTGATCAACCAGCGCCGGGCGGCACGCGGAAACACCAACTGGCCATGAAACACCTGGCGGATGGCAGCCACCGTTTGGGCAGGGGGTTCGGTTTTCAGCGCGATCCCGTCGGCCTCCAATTCGAGCGCGCTCTGAAACGATTCGCCATCGCTGAACGCGGTCAGGATCAGGACCTTCGTCGGTAGATTCTCACGGCGGATCTGGGCCAGGCACTCCAGACCGGTCATATCGGGCAGTTGAATGTCAATCACCGCGACATCGGGCCGGCAGTTTCGCACCTCCAGCAACAGATCACGGCCGTTCATGGCCGATCCAACCACGTCCATGTCGGGTTCTTGTTTGAGGATACCACGCAGCCCCTTCAGGACCAGCTCATGGTCGTCCGCCAGGACAACGCGAATGATCTGCTGTTCTGCGTCAGCAGCCAGGGGCCGATTGCCATTAGTGCTCATAGAGCGGAATCCTCACCTGAATGCGCGTTCCTTGCCCGGGGACGCTGTGAATCATAAAGGCGCCTCCCACCATCTTGACGCGATCGCGCATGCCGCGCAGGCCAATGTGATGACCGGTTCTGTTTTCCGTCTCCGCGGCCAGGGTGGCCTGGGCATCGAAACCGGTTCCTTGGTCGGCTACCGTCAAGCACAGGCAGCCTTTGTCCATGTGCAGGCGCACAAAATGGCGATTGACGCCCGCGTGCTTGTGCGCGTTGAAGAGCGCCTCCTGCAGAATACGATAAACGGCAATTTTGATCGGCAGGGGCACCATCGGCAGCGGCTCTTCGACATCCAGGTCCACCGTACTGCCGGTCAACTCCTCGTGCTGAATGATCAGCCCTTCTACCACGGCCGGCAGCCGGCGCCGGGCAAACTCCGGCGGGCGGAACGTGCCGATGAAGTTGCGAATCTCCGTCAGCGAGCTTTCCAAGAGTAGAGAGACGCGGGGCAGACGTTTTTGCAGCTCGGTTGCATCGGCTGCGGTCAGGCTGGCGCTGTGCTGCGCCAACTGGCTTTGCAGCAGATTGACCTGGGAAAGGGCGGCGAACATATTTTGCACCGGGCCATCATGAATATCCAGGATGATACGCCCAAACTCTTCTTCGTTGATGGCCAGCATATCGAAAGAGGCGGCGCGCACTTGTTCCCACTGCTGGCGCTGTTTCTGCACGGTTTGTTCCAATCCAACGGCGCGCGTCGCCAGCCGCATGATCGCGTCCAGGGCCGCAGGTTCATCTGTCGGCGCAAAAGCCAGGCGCAAGCGCCCCCACGCCTGCTCCTCGACCATGATCGGCGCCTCGCGCCAGGTTACCGCGGCGTCATCCGTGGCGATTTCCGCCAGCAGTTCTTCTTCGCGCCAAAGCTGTGCCCGGCCTGCGCCGCACATGGCTGCAATACCGATCAACAGCGCCTGCTGATTGTCATGCTCTTGCCACATGTCGGGCGCCCAATCTGCCTGGCGCGGCGTATGTGCGATGTCAGTCACGGGCAGCGCCTTTACGCCAGCGCCTTTTCGTAGACGCGGTAGGTCTTGTACACCCGGCCGCCAAGCATCTGCAAGGCGCGGTTCATCATGACATTGCTTTCCAGGATCCAGGAACCTTCGCCGCGCTGATACCCTTTGGCCAGGCCGGCGCGTGCAGTTTCGTAATAGAGCAAGGCGTCAACCCCGCGCCCGCGCCATTCTTCGACGACGCCCAAGGCGATCACACGCGCGGCTTTGATCTTACGCTGATAGTAGAGCGCCTTGAGGATGGTAATCGGGTTGACGCGACCGTTCATTTGCTTGAGAACCACATTGGCATCGGGCACGGTCAGGCCCACGCCGATCATGCGTCCTGCTTCTGGCCCCTGGGCCACCTCAGCAATCCAGACCAGGGCAGGGTCAATCGCCTGTTTGAGTTGTTGCGCGAGATGGTCCATTTCAGCATCGGTCATGGGCACAAAGCCCCAGTTTTTCTCCCAGGCATGATTGTACACTTCTTTGAAGCGTTCTACCTCGCGGTCGAAATCCTTCATGTCCAGTTGGCGCATGCGGATTTCGCCGCGCTTGCGCACCTTTTCTGCCACCCGCGTCAGCTTGCTGGGCAACTGGCCCAGGTCACGCGCGTCGCCAAAGTCCATGAAATAGGCGACCAGGTCCATGACTTTGTGAAACCCGGCCTGTTCGATCAGCTCAGGATAGAACGGCGGGTTGTAGGTCATCATCACCATCGGGGAAGAGTCGAAGCCATCTACCAAGAGGCCACACTCATCGTTCGTCGAAAGGTTCATCGGCCCGCGGATGGCGGTCATGCCGCGGCCGGCCACCCATTCGCTCGCCTTGTTCAACAGCGCGGCGGCCACCTGCGGTTCGTTGATACATTCGAAAAAGCCAAAGAAGCCGATTTGCTCCTGATGAAATTCGTTGTGGCGGTGATTGATGATCGCGGCAATCGTGCCGACCACTTCGCTTCTGAGGGAGGTCAAAGGCGCGCCAGGGGTGAGGGGTGTATTGGGAGACCTGACAGATGCGGAGGCCAGGAACAGCGCCACTTCTATGTGCTGGAGAGACGGATTCTTCTTGGGATCGAACATCGCCTTGCGATCGGAGATCAACGGCGGCACCCAATAGGGATCGCCCTTGTACACATGCCAGGGGAATTTGATGAATTGCATCTTCTCGCTGTCCGTCGTTGCTTCACTCACCCGCAGATTGATTAGTTCCATTGAAATATCCCTGAAATACCCCCCTGGTGTGGCCCCTGTCTCCCTTTTCAGCGTCATGCTGGATTCGAGCAGAAATGGAGCGGCGTCCGGCGTTGTGGCAGCGCCACAGTGCGCCTGGCTTAGAGTCTGATTATATCGCAAATGGCGTTTTGCTGCCATTTGTCGCGCAGCCCTCAGTGAACCTGCGCTTACATGCAGCAGTTTCCCATTTACGGTTGCTTGTAGTAGACTTGTAGCAGAATGAAAAGGGTTAAGTGAGGTGTTGCCATGACGGTGAGTGATAACAACCAACCTTCGCCAACGTCCCTCGATGGACTTTTGGCTATGCTGCCCAAGAACCTGGCGGCCCTGGATCGCGAACTGATCGAACGCGCCTACCACGTGGCCGATCATGCCCATGAAGGCCAACTGCGCGCCTCCGGTGAATCCTACATGTACCATCCCCTGGCCGTGGCGGGCATTCTGGCCGAGATCAACCTCGATGCGACTACCCTGGCGGCCGCGCTCCTGCACGATGTGGCTGAGGATACCTCTTACAACATCGAAATGATGCAGCGCGATTTTGGGCCAGAGGTCGCCAAGCTCGTGGATGGCGTCACCAAACTGGACAAGATCAATGAGCTGCGGCGCACCCATGAGCGCATGGCCGACACCAAGGCCGAGTCGCTGCGCAAGATGTTCCTGGCGATGGTGGATGACATCCGCGTGGTGCTCATCAAACTGGCCGATCGTTTGCACAACATGCGCACGCTGGGGGCCCTGCCCGAACACAAGCGTAAACGCATCGCCCGCGAGACGCTCGAAATTTTCGCCCCGCTTGCCAACCGCCTGGGTATCTGGCAGATCAAGTGGGAACTGGAGGACCAGGCGCTGCGCTACCTGGAACCGGCCACGTACAAGGCGATTGCGCAGGCCATTGATCAGCGCCGCGTGGAGCGTGAGCGTTCCATCACCCTGGTGGTCAATACGCTGGAACAAGAAATGCGCCAGATGGGCATCAAGGCGCATATCTACGGGCGCCCCAAGCACATCTACAGCATCTGGCGCAAGATGAAGCGCAAAGGGGTGGACTTCGATCAGATCTATGATGCCCAGGGCGTGCGCGTGGTGTTGGAGGAAGTGCGCGACTGCTACGCGGCCCTGGGAATTGTGCATAGCCTCTGGCGCCCCATCCCCGGCGAGTTCGATGACTATATCGCCACGCCGAAAGAGAATCAGTACCGTTCGCTGCACACCGCTGTGGTTGGTCCGGGCGGTCGCCCGCTGGAGGTGCAGATTCGCACCGGTGAAATGCAGCACACGGCCGAGTACGGCATCGCAGCACACTGGCGCTACAAAGAACAGTCCACCCGCCGCGACGTAGATTTCGAGAACAAAATTGCCTGGCTGCGGCAGTTGATGGAGTGGCGTCAGGAGGTCAGCGAGGCCCAGGAGTTCGTAGACGCCCTGAAAACCGACATCTTTCAGGACCGGGTGTACACCTTTACCCCACACGGCGATATCATTGACCTGCCGGCCGGCGCCACACCGGTTGATTTTGCCTACGAGGTGCATACCGAGATCGGGCATCGCTGCCGCGGCGCGCGCGTCAATGGCAAGATGCTGGCGTTGGACAGCAAGCTCTCGCAAGGCGACCAGGTTGAGATCATCACCACCAAGCGCGGCGGCCCCAGCCGTGACTGGCTCAATCCGCACCTGAACTATGTGCGCACGCAGAAGGCGCGCAGCAAAATTCGGCAGTGGTTCCGCAAGCAAGACCGCCAGGAGAATATCACCGAGGGTCGCACGTTGCTTGAAAAGGAATTGCGGCGGCTCAGTGTGCAGCCGGCCAGCCACGAAAGTCTGGCCAAACAGTTTGGCTACGACAAGGTGGATGATTTCTTCTGCGCCATCGGCGCCGGCGACCTCAATCCCCAGCAAATCGCCAGCCGCCTCATGGAAGAAGAACGACCGCAAGACCCGGCGATCCTGATTCCCCCGGAAACTTCCATCGGCAGGCGCAGCAGTGAGCTGGATGACATCAGCGTTTCGGGCGTCGAGGGTCTGCTGACGCATCATGCTCAGTGCTGCAAACCGCTCCCCGGTGAAAGCATTGTCGGTTATGTCACCCGTGGGCGCGGGGTTTCCATTCATCGCCGCGATTGCCCCAACATTCTCTCTACGCGCGAGCATGAACGCCTGATCTACGTGGAATGGGGCGGCGAACAACGCACCTACCCGGTCAGCATCCTGGTCAAGGCCTATGACCGCAGCGGTCTCTTGCGTGATATTGCGAACCTGGTGGCAGATGAGAAGATCAACATGCGTGAGGCGCAGGCGCGCACAGGGCTGAAGGACAATTCGGCCGTGGTTACCGCGACCCTGGACATCAGCAGCACGGTGCAATTGAGCCGCCTGCTGACCCGCATCGAGCGCCTGCCTAATGTCGTCGAAGCCCAGCGCCAGATCGGCTGACAGGCGGTCATCAGGTCACAGACCATCCGTTCGAATGAGATGTTCGAA
>JAYRVL010000317.1:0-9662 GCA_041918575.1 Anaerolineae bacterium
AAAGGCGATGACCTCATCCCGGCTCCACGCCTGAGCTTGGGCGCTGGCCGCGGCCAACGCCTGCGGCGTCAGGCTGGCCACCACCTGATCTCGCACCGCCCACAGCTCGGCGGCGTTGGCGTTCATGCTGTGGATGTCGCCGCGCGCCCGCATCGTTTCCGCCGCGGCAAAGAGCCGCGCAGTCTGCTCGCTGCGCTCAGGGCCGCACTGCCGCGCCAGCGCCGCGGCCAGCCCGTCCAGCGTATCGGTCAGATAGAGCTGGTTCGGCAGCCGCGCCAGCGCTTCCGCCGCCAACCGGTAGGCCGCGACCGCGTCGGCGAATCGCTGTTGCCGCCAGCGCAGCAAGCCCCATCCCCACCACAAACCCCAGATCAGATAAGCGTCGTGCGTCTTCAGGCTCAGGGGCAGGGCCTCCTCCAAGAAACGCTCCGCCTTCGCCAGGTCGCCGGTGTGAATGGAGGCCTCGGCCAGATTGACCAGGCTCATCACGGCTGTGGCGCTGTCACCCAGCGCCCGCGCCAGCGCCAGACCCTCCAGACCGTAGCGCTCCGTCTGCGCCCACTGTCCCAGGCGGGTAACGTACAGACAGGCGAGGCCGGTGAGCAGACAACACAATACTTGCCGGCTGCCTGTGGCGCGGGCCAGCGCCTCGCCCTCGGTGAAAAAGGCCAACGCCTCGTCGGTTCGATCCAGCGCCATGGCCTGAACCCCCAGATTATTGAAGGCAAAGGCGACGCCGGCCTGATCCTCCGCCTGGCGGTAGCCGGCCAGCGCGGCTTCGTGCCAGCGCGTGGCCGCGGCGAAATCGCCGTTCTGCCAGGCCATCGTGCCGGCGCCGGTGTACAATTCGGCCCGGACCGAGGCGGGCAGATCGTCCGGCGCCTGCTGCAAGGCCTGTTGCAGCCAATGCGCGCCCTCGGCGTGATGATTGCGACTGTACCACAGCCGCCACAGCGCGGCTGCCAGCCGCGCCCCGGCCCGGCGGCGCTCCAACGGCGTGGGGTCGGGGCTGTGGGGGACGGCCTCCAGCCCCCAGGCCAGGGCCGCGCGCAGATTGTCGTGTTCGCTTTCCAGCCTGTCCAGCCAGGCGATCTGGTCGCGGCCGGTCAGTTCCGGCGCAGCCCGCTCTGCCAGGGCCAGGAAATAGGCCAGATGGCGATCCTTTTCCCGCGCGTAGTCGCCGCTCTCGACCAGCCGCGCCCGCGCGTAGTCGCGGATCGTGTCCAACATCGCATAGCGCCCCGCCTCGTCCACGCTCGCCAGGGAGGTGTCCACCAGCCGATACAGCAGACCGGGCGCGTCGTGCACAGCGGTCGCCTCCATCGCCGCCAGATCCCAGCCGCCGTCGAACACAGCCAGGCGACGGAACAACGCCTGCTCCGCCGGGCGGAGCAGGTCGTAGCTCCAGGCGATCAGATTGCGCAGGGTTTGCTGGCGCGGTAGGGCCACGCGGCTGCCTGTGGTCAAGAGGCCGAAGCGGTCATCCAGGCGGCGCGCGATCTGCGCCGGCGGCAGCGTGCGCACATGGGCAGCGGCCAGCTCGATGGCCAGCGGGATGCCGTCCAGCCGCCGGCAGATCTCTCTCACCGCCTGCGCGTTGGCGGCAGTGAGCCGGAAGGCGGGCTGCTGCGCCTGCGCCCGCGCCGTGAAAAGCTGGATGCAGGCATTGGCGGCGAGCGCGGCGAGGGCCGCTTCGTTCACAGGGCCGCCGGGGAGCGGGGCGGGCAGGGGCAGCGTGGGCACGGGCCAGACCTGTTCGCCCGCGACGTGCAGCGACTCACGGCTGGTGACCAGGATGACCAGCCGGGGACAGCGGACCAGCAGCAGATGGGCCAGACGGGCGCACTCGTCAATGAGATGTTCGCAGTTGTCCAGCGCCAGCAACAGCTTCTTGCCGGCCAGATAGTCGGCCAGCGCCTCTTCGGGCGGCTGATTCGGTCCGATCTGCATCCCCAGGGCGTTGGCGACGGCGCGGGCGACCAGCATCCCGCTCGCCAACGGCGCCAGCTCCACCCACCACGCGCCATGCGGAAAGGTCTCGATCACCTGCGCTGCGGTCTCCATGGCCAGCCGGCTCTTGCCGCTGCCGCCGGCGCCGGTCAGGGTGAGCAGGCGGCAGGGCGGGCGCGCATCTGTCGGACAGAGAAGGTCGTTCAACGCCGCCAGCTCCGCCTCGCGGCCGATGAACGAGGTGAGCTGGGCCGGCAGGTTGTGCGGGGGCGACCAGGCCCGCTCGACCTCGACCGGCCGGGCGGCGGAACCGGGCAGCGTCTCGCCGCGCAGGATGGATTCGTAGAGGGCTGTCGTTTCCGGCATCGGCGGCGCATCCAACTCGTCATGCAGCACCTGTGCGATGCGCCGATATTCCTGGAGCGCCGTGCTGCGGTCGCCCGCCCGGTAGTGCAGGGCCATGAGCTGGCGCGCCGCATCCTCGCGCAGCGGGTCGTGGCGCCGGATTTGGCCGGCGTAGCCGATGGCGGCCTGTAAGTCGCCCTGGGCCGCGTGGCGGATCGCCAGCCGTTCCAGATCGGTGAAGAAGAGATCGCGCAGCCGTTCGCGCTCGAAAAAGATCCAATCCTCGTACAGTTCGGGCAGCAGATCGCCGGTGTAGAGGGGGATGGCGGCAGCCAGGGTGTCGGCCGCGGCGCTGAAACGCTCGAATTCGGCAACGTCCAGCCAGTAAGGCGCGATCGGGTTCCACTGCACGGAATCGCCCTCGCTCAGCAGCCAGGGGCCCGCGGGCAAAGCGGGCAAGGCGCGACGCAGGTCATGGAGATGACGGCGCAGGTTGGCTTTGGCTATCTCCTCGCTGGCATCGGGCCAAAAAGTAAAAGCCAGGCGCTGGCGTTGCAGCGGCCGCTTTCGCTGCAGCAGCAGATAGGCCCACAATGGCACGGTTTTGGGTAAGCCGTGAAACGCGTACGTTACGCCATCCACGAAGACGCGCAACTGCCCGAACAGGTAAATTTGCAGCATGCGGTAATTTTACCTGTTCGGGCAGAAATGTTCAATCCCCATTGATCGTGGAGGGCGGGAGCGGGAGCGGGGGGCGGTTGAAGTTGGTCTGCCGCAGCAGAGGGTCGGCCTTTTTACATCATCTTCGGTGTGCGGTCAGTAGTTTTTGGCGCCGACGATGAGGGAATAGCACTCACCCTGCAGCAGGGGCGCGTTCGAACAGGGCAGTATCTACAGGCACGATTTCAATGTTTGGATCAGCGCGCAAGTCCTGGATAGTCGCGTAGCCCAGGGCGCGCCAGCGGGCGCGACTCAGCGCATTGCCGATTTCCGTCAGTACGGCTTCGGTGGTGAGAAACGGCGGCTTGATCTGCCGAGAGGCCGCGTCTGCACGATCGTGATGTTCATCTGCGGTGTTGATCAAAGCCAGGATGTAGCCAGTGTCAATAAAGATCGGGGGTTTCATTGCTTCTCGGTTCCGTAGAGATAGTGATCGTGTTGCTGGGCCAGATCGCTCACACCCAGGTCGGCGGCCCG
Organism: Anaerolineae bacterium; assembly: GCA_041918575.1. Classification (GTDB taxonomy): domain Bacteria; phylum Chloroflexota; class Anaerolineae; order SSC4; family Amarolineaceae; genus Amarolinea. The sequence goes on from JAYRVL010000317.1 coordinate 3,493, forward strand.
GTTCAGGATGCGCTGGAATGCCATGGTGGTCGGTTCCGCTTCCACCCGTGGCGCTGTCGCTGAAGCAACCAGGCGGCTCATCAGCGCCACCAGGTCGGTGCGCTCCTGCTTTGCCAGGCTGTCCAGCCGCGCATAAAGGTCCTTCGGCAGCTTGATCGTCACGGTGCCCACAGTCATAACCTTGCCTCCCTTGAAAATGTGTTACTATCCATGAGCCATTTTCATGAGCAGTGGTGAGCCGTGGCGCATAGATAACTCCTTATACATTTCAGTGGCTAAATTATAACACAACGAAGAGGATTCTCATATTGATTCTCATGATGAAGCGCGTGGGCGTAGCCATCCCGGTTGACGATCCGCAGGGTCACCGGCTGGCCGGCCGGAACATGCACCTCGTCGCGCATGAAGCTCATGCCAATGGCCTCGATGGTGCGACCGTCGCCGCCTGACTCCGCAGGCAGTCACACCGCCGTCGCCGTTCCCGGCGCGGCGCGCAGGCGCAGCAGATAGGTGATGATGGCAATCAGGATCGCCGTGCCCATGATCGGTGCGAAGACCTGCTTGACCGGCGCGGACTGCAGCATCAACCCCACGACGAAGCCGACCAGGCCCACGTTCATCCCCCAGAAGATGGCGTGATCGGCCCACGGCCACAGCGAACGCCGCCCGCTCGCCAGCTCCGCGGTCAGGCCCAACAGCCCGTTGGTCATCACGCCGATGAACATGGCGTGATCCATGGCAAAGACCATCCAGGAGGGGATCTTGGAGAAGTCCGGCGGGTCGCCATAGGCGCCGGTGATGAAACTGACGATCATCGTGGTGATCAGGGCCACGTTGGCGATGAGGAAGAAGGCGCTGATGGCATAGTACCGGGCGGGGTCGCCCGCCAGCCAGCGCACGGCCAGCATCTTCGGCCCCAGCCGCGCCAGGTAGATGATGATGCCGATGACCTGGAAGGGGATGTACAGGCCGATCAGCATCGGGTCATTGGCCAGGGCGCCGAATGTGATGATCACCCCGCCGATGAAGGGCAGGATCACCTGCGCCCAGCCGGCTTTGCTGGCCCGCTTCTGCGCCGACTCCGGGTCGAGCCGCCATTCGCTGAGGGCCATGCCCGCCAACACCAGGTAGCCTACCACCATCGTGGTCGGGTGGGTGAGGAACAGGCTATCGGACAGCGAGGGCAGCCAGCCTTTGAGCCAGATGCCCATCAGCACACCCAGGATGGCGCCGATGGCCAGGGTGGTGGCGGCGGCGGCCATGCCCAGCCGCGGGGTGCTCAGGGGCGCGCCGCGCAGCATCGCCACGATCCAGGCGTAGAAGCCCAGCAGGGCCGCCAGGGTCAGGCTGCCCCCGGCCAGCCGCAGATCCAGGTTGCCGGTGTAAAAATTGAAAGTTGGCAACTCCATGCGCCAACGATTTTCTTGTTATACCGGATAGCGGTATAATAGCGCCATGGCGATCCAATTCTACCGGGACGAAGGCGTCCGCGATGTCGCTGAAAGGGCAAACACCAAAGCTGCGCGGCGCACCTTGCCGGTTCAACTCCATCAGCAGGCGCGCAGGCGACTGGCAGCCTTGGATGCGATGACTGCGCTCGCTGACCTGACGCTGTTTCCAGGCTGGCGACTCGAACAGCTCAAGGGAGACAGAACCGGCCAGTACAGCATTCGCATCAACGACCAGTACCGGATTTGCTTCCAATGGAACGGGATCGACGTCCTGAATGTCGAAATTACCGACTACCACTGAGCGCCGCAGCAAAAATCATGGCGCTGACATCGAGGCTAGTATGACGATTACACCACGACGAGCGATCGCAGTGCATCCTGGCGAGATCCTGCAAGAGATTCTCGACCAGAACCAGATCACCCAATCCCTGGTCGCTGAGCGCCTGGGCATGGCGCAATCCAAGATCAGTGACATCTGCCGCGGCAAGCGGGGTATGACGCCTGACATGGCTATGCGGCTGGGCAGACTGTTCGGGCAGAATCCCCGCTTCTGGCTCAACATGCAGGAGAACTGGGAGCTTAGCCAACTGAACGAGGCAGCCTACGCCGGAATCGAGCCGATTCATCTGCAGACGGCAGTCTAGCGGCCGAGCAAGCCGCAGTAGCAACGATCGCGGCCCGGCTCAGAGGGGGCGCATCGTCTACGCGGCGTCTGCGCTAAAACGGCCATTGGGCATGGGAAATGCTGCGCCGTGCGAACTCCGTTTTCCTGCGGATTTTCCTCCTTTGCGTTTCATCAGGTACGCGGCCTCGCCCGCGATATAGCCGGACAGGCGGCGCTCGACCAGCTTCTCGATGTGAAAATAGGGGCTGAAATCGGCTTCTACCTCGCCCGGCTGCATCGGGCCGCCGCCCAGCAGCCGGTAGAGCAGCCGTTCCCACCAACGCCACGGCCATTCATGCACGTAGATCAGGAACTGGCTCTCAGCGTGGGTCAGCGGCAGCACGTTGCGCTGATAGGCCCGGCGGTCGTCCCGGCTGAGGTCGTCGTAGACCCCCCAATCCACCAGCAGATCGAAGGGGCCAGCCACGTGCTGCAGGTTGGTCAGGTCGTCCTCGATCCACTCGACGGAGACGCCCGCGGCCGCGCCTCGCTCCCGGCACAAGGCGATGGCCGCGGGCGAATAGTCCATGCCGGTGACCTCGAAGCCGTGCTGCGCCAGGAAGATGGCGTTGCTGGCCGTGCCGCAGCCCAGGTCAATGGCCCGGCAAGGCTGGATGCGCCCGCTCTCGACTGCCTCCACCAGTTCCTTGCGCGGGCCGATGTCCCAGGGCACGCGGTTATTGCGGTACATCCAGTCGTAGAGTCCTTTGCGCATTGCTGACTCCTCCGATTACTGCTCGATGTTGTCCGATAGTTCGCGTTCGATGTGTTGTTCTGTTGGCTCACCTCCCTTCATCCAGGCCGTCAGGTGCGCGCTGAGCTGGTCCAGGGAGGTGAAGCCGGTCCGCCGGCCCGTTTGCGGGTCTTCCAGGCTGATGCGCCAGGCCGCCGGTCCGCCGGGGACGCTGCTGGCCGCCTCCCACAGGCTGAGCACGAAGATGCGATAACGGCCTGGCCGGCTCTTGGAATGCTGAGACATGTGTACTGGCTTACCTCTCGAATTCGTGTTACACTTGTCCCATCATAGCACGGCATCATTTAGAGATCGTTTACTGGGGGACTCCATGATGCAAGAACTCAAAATCCATCTCTTCGGTGGCGTGGAGATCGTGCTGAACGATGTCCCCCTTGGCTCCTTCCTGTCGACCAAGGCGCCGGCGCTGCTGGCCTACCTGGCCGTCACCGGACGGCCCCATCGCCGCGAGGCGCTGGCCGGGCTGCTGTGGGGCGACCTGCCCGAAGCGGCCGCGGCCAACAACCTGCGCCAGGTGCTCACCAACCTGCGCAAATCGCTGGATCCCTTCCTGCTTGTCACTCGCGAGACGGTCGAACTCAACCCGGCGCAGTCCTGCCGCCTGCACGTGGCCGAGTTCGAGGCGCTGCTGGCTGGCCCCGGCGCCCGGTCTGGCCCCGGCGGAGCGGATGCGCCGGCTGCAAGCGGCCGCCGATCTCTACCGGGGTGACTTCCTGGCCGGCTTCTATGTGCGCGAGGCGCTCGACTTCGAGGAGTGGATGCTGGCGCAGCGGGCGCGCTACCGGGAACTGGCGCTGAACGCGCGGCATACGCTGGCGCAGCGCCACCTGGAGGCCGGTGAGTACGACGCGGCTATCCACGCCGCCGCCGCGCTCCTGGCCCTGGATCCCTGGCGCTCACCTCCCGCGAACGGTTGAACCTGCAAATCGAGTGGGTCGTTGACCTGGGCGGATTCCAACCCGACAGCGCGCTGCAATTCTTCGCGCAACGCGCCAGGCGGGTCAACGCCGCCTTTACGCTGACCGAACGGGAGTCTCCCATCGTGCGCCAGATTTGTCGGATGGTGGATGGACTGCCCCTGGGCCTGGAATTGGCGTCCGCCTGGGCGCGCACCATGGATTGCGCCAGCATTGCCGAAGAGATCGCCCGCAGCCTGGATTTTCTCGCCACATCCCAACGCGACATTCCCGAACGGCAAAGAAGCCTGCGCGCGGTTTTCGATTCCTCCTGGGCGCGCCTCACCGAGGAAGAGCAAAACGCCTTCCTGCGCCTTTCGACGTTTCTCGGCGGGTTTTCCCTCCCCGCCGCGCAGGCTGTGGCGGAATGCCCGTCTTCCCTGTTGGCATCGTTGACCGACCGCTCTTTCGTGCAACGCGACCTGGAAGGGCGGTATTCCATCCACGAAGTGTTGCGCCAGTATGCATGGGAGAGGAGGCTGAGGCGGCATTTGCGCTCGACCAGTTGGGCGCTGCCGCCTGGCTGACGGGAGACTCCGAACAGGCGCGGGATTTGCTTGGGGAAGCCGTTGAAATTCGCCGCAGGTTGAACGACCAGTCGGCGCTGGTAAATTCACTCCTGAGTTTATGCGGCGCGCTGTATATGGTGGGCGATTTCGAGGCAATGTCTGAAACGGCTCAGTCGGGTTTACAATTGGCCGAAACGCTCGGTAATCGTCGCCTGGCCGCCCATTTCAACGTTTCTCTCGCAAACGTCGCATACATCCGGGGCGCGTATGCCGCTTCTCGCCGTCAATTGGCGCAAAGTCTTGCCGTTTACGAGGAACTTGCAGACAAAGAAAGCCAGGCATTGGCGCTCCATTTTTCCCGACGCCCGCGCCGAGGCCGCGCGGCTGCGAAGGGAGATAGAGGCGTCGCTGCAGCCGGGCGCCTGGAAATTCGCACAGGAAACCGGCCGGCGGCTGAATTTGGAACAGGTGGTTGCACAATGGTGAGCCGTCACGGTGAATGATGTCGGTGTCGCGGTAGCCGGAGAAGAAGTGGATGCACTCGGCCAGCACCTCGTCTGGCGGCGGGCCGTCCTGCAGGAGAACCCACTTCACCGCTGTGAACCCGGGCGCGGCGTCGAGTGCGGCGCGCCGGGTCAGGAAGGTCTTGCCGATGCCGCCCAGGCCGAACACGCCAAGCAGGCGGCGGCGATCCTGGAGCAGCCAGCGGCCGAGCTGCGCCAACTCCGGTGCGCGGCCCACGAAGCGGGAGACGTCCGGCGCACGGCCCCAATCGGCCCGGCCTGCGGGCTGCGCGCGGGGGCCGTAGGGCGCCTGGAGGGGCGGCACAGGCTGAGCCTGCACAGCCAGCACCGCGTCGGGGTGCGGATGGCCGGCCAGGGTCAGTAGCGTGTGCAGATCGGCCCGGAATTGCGCCGGGGGCAGGCCGGCGTTCTGCGCGAAGACAGCCAGGGTCTGCGCCAGCGTTTCAAGGTCCTGCCGGCGCAGATACTCGAACAGGCTTGCCAGATCCGCAAAGCCCAGGCGGGCCCCGGTGTGGGGGTCTTCCAGCGAGCCGCGCCAGACTGGCTCGCCAGCGCTCTCAGCCAGCCAGAGCCGAAGTAGGTAGGCCAGGTAGCGTCGCTGTCTCATGTCAACCTGCTCAGGTTTGATCACGGTGGTGGCAGGCCGGCAGCTTGTGGGCTGCCGGCTTTTTTTGCTACGCGGTAGCGAGTGCGGGTTGTGTGACAGTGGCACCCTTGCCTGACCAGAGCACGACCCCACACCAGGCGAAACCGAGGAAAATCAGCACCTCGGGTTTGGCGCCGATCAGCGGCGAAAGACTGCCCAGGATGAAGCGCCGCTCCGCCTTTTCTGCACATCACGCGCGACGCCGTTCAGTTCAACGCGCACAGCGCACACACGCTGGACGTGGCCGCCTTCGACGCGCTCCTGGCTGCCTGCGACGCCCACCCCCATCGCCACATCGAACGCTGTCAGCTCTGCGCCGCGCGGCTGGAACAGGCCGCGGCGCTCTATCGCGGTGATTTTCTGGCCCAGTTGACGCTGGCAGACAGCGCTCCTTTCGAGGAATGGGCCGCGGTGCAGCGGGAGCGCTTGCACCAGTCGGCGTTGGACGCGCTGGACCACCTGGCCGCCTATCACGAGCGCAGCGGCGCGCTGGAGCCGGCCCGCCGCGCTGCGGCGCGCCAGATCGAGCTCGATCCCTGGCGCGAGGAAGCGCACCGCAGCCTGATGCGCCTGCTGGCGCGCGACGGTCAGCGCAGCGCGGCCTTGCGCCAGTACCAGGTGTGCCGCCGCACGTTGGCCCATGAACTCGATGTGCCGCCAGAAGCC
>JAYRVL010000318.1:0-3698 GCA_041918575.1 Anaerolineae bacterium
GATCATCGGCGCTGCCTTGCGCCCGGATGATTACAGCCATATTGTCAATGCAATCAGCGAATTGCTCTCGAACGGCGCGCCGAACAAGGCCATCCTTGACATCTTATGCCCCGTGGCTCGATTATGAGCAAGCGGCCAGACACACCGGCGAATCCTTTGCGATGGCTTCGGATGAGCCTGCGCGGATGCGCGAACTTGTCCGCTATGCCACGCTGGCGGCGAACGGCCACAACACCCAGCCCTGGAAATTTGCCCTCAGAGAAAACGCCATCGAAATCCACCCGGATTATGCCCGCAGCCTGCGGGTGGTTGACCCCGACCACCGCGAGTTGTGGATCAGCCTGGGCTGTGCGCTGGAGAATCTAACAGTGGCCGCCCGCGCCTCAGGCTATGCCCCCGAAGTAACCTACCCGGAGAAGTCAGATTTCATCCAGGTTCGCCTGACACCGGACGCTCCGCAAGGTGGGGCCTTATTCGACGCCATTCCGTTGCGGCAGAATACCCGCTCAGAATATGACGGTCAGCCGGTAAAAACAGCCGACCTTGACCAGTTGCAGATGTTGCCGCTGGAACCGGGCGTGGCCTTGCGCTTCATCAGCCAGCGCGCAGAGATGGAAACCACACTGGATTACGTCAGCCAGGGCAACCTGAGCCAGTATGCTGACAAGGCGTTCATCGAAGAGTTGATTGCCTGGCTGCGTTTCAACAAAAAGGAAGCCCTGGCTTCGCTGGACGGCCTCTACTCGATCTGCTCAGGCAACCCGGAAGTCCCGCACTGGCTGGGACAAATGTTTGTGGCGGGCACCAAGCCGCAGCAGCAGGCAGATACCGACGCCAAGAAACTGCGCAGTTCACCCGGCGCAGTCCTGGTGGCTTCAGAAGCAGATAACAAGTCCACCTGGGTGCGCACCGGACAGGTGTACGAGCGACTCGCGCTCAAGATGACTGCGTTGAAGATCAGATCGGCTTTTTTGAACCAGCCCATCGAAGTGGCCAGCCTGCGCTCGCAGTTCCAGAACGCAATGGGCATGGGAACAACCCTGCCCCAACTCCTTGTGCGCTTCGGTTATGCCGCGACGTTGCCGCGTTCCTTGCGCCGCCCGGTGGAACAGGTGATCATCTAGCGGAGAACACCAAATGTCTACGCACAACGCACTCAAATGGCTCATCCCACCGATCTTCCTCTTGGCGCTGGTCGCGGCCGTGGCCGGGCTGTGGCTTGGGGACGGTGCGTCCTACCCGCTGACCACCTTTCGCGGGGAGCAGGTGACGATCAACGCCCGTGGGCTGTACTACTGGGACACAGTCAGCTCGGCCGCGCAGATGCAGGCCAACGACCTGGTGACGCTCATCCTGGGCCTGCCGCTGCTGGCGGTCTCGTTCTGGCTGACCTTGCGCGGCTCGCTGCGCGGGCGGCTGCTGTTGACGGGGACGCTGGGCTTCATCCTGTACACCTACATCAGCATGTGCTTCGGCGCCGCCTACAACCAGTTGTTCTTAGTCTACGTGGCGCTCTTCAGCCTCAGCCTCTACGCCTTCATCCTGAGCATGATGTCGTTCGACCTGGCGACGCTGCCGGCGCACTTCTCCGGGAAACTGCCGCGGCGGGGCATTGCCGGCATGTTGATCTTCACCGCGGCCTTCTTGCTGCTGGCCTGGCTGGGTCGGATCGCAGCCACCTTCAACCCAGGCGCCATCCCCGCGCTGGAGAACGGCGCCAGCATGTTCATCCAGGCCATGGATCTGGCCCTGATCGTGCCGCTGTGCGTCCTCGCCGCCGTCCTGCTGGTGCGCCGCAGCGCCTGGGGCTACCTGCTGGCCTCGGTCGGTGTGCTGAAGTTCGTCACCATGGGGCTGGCGGTCAGTTTGATGGGGTTGAATCAGGCGCGGGTCGGCGCGCCGGTGAGCGCGATAGAGTTGGGGGTCTTCCCGATCATCACGCTGCTGAACCTGGCGCTGGCAGTGCTGTTGCTGCGGAACATCACAGAGAGATCGGTCAGGTAGCGGGTCATCCCAAATAAGGAAACCATGAATCACAACGCAGTTCTGATCCTTGGCGGCTACGGCAATGCCGGGCTGACCATCGCCCGCCTGATGGCGGGTCAAGGCGACCTCGCGATCATCCTGGCCGGGCGCAACGGCCAGCGAGCGGCCGCCGCGGCAGCGCGGCTCAACACCGAATGCCGCACCGCTCGCTTCAGCGGCCTGGAGGTCAATGCCGCCAACCGCGAATCGCTTCTGCATGCATTCCAACAGGTCGGCATTGTGGTCGTAGCGGCCAGCACTATCGAGTACACACGAACTGTCGCCGAAGCTGCGCTGGAAGCTGGCATTGACTACTTCGACATCCAGATTTCGACCGACGCAAAACGCGATGCGCTGGAGCCACTGCGGCAGCGCATCCGCCAGGCCGGTCGTTGCTTCATTACGGATGGCGGCTACCGTCCAGGCCTCCCCGCAGCGATGGTGCGTTACGCGGCCAGCCAGATTCCAGGGTTGGAATCCGCGCCGGTCGCCTCGGTGTTCCAGGTGGACTGGAAGGCGCGCGAGTTCGCTGCTTCGTCGGCGGCCGAGTTCGCGGACGAGCTGCGCAGCTACAGCACCCTCGTCCTAAAACAGGGGGCCTGGGTTAAGGGGAAGTTCAGCGAGATGCTCCAGGTGGACTTCGGGGCGCCCTTTGGCCGCAAGTACTGCACGCCGATGTTTCTGGAGGAGTTGCGCGCCCTGCCCGAGCAGATTCCCTCCCTCAAGGAAACCGGTTTCTACTCGGCGGGCTTCGGCGGCGTGGTGGACTACGCCCTCATTCCACTGTCATTCGTGCTGTTGCGCCTGGCCCCCAACCGTTCCCGTGCCCTGATTGGCCGCCTGATGGAATGGGGCCTCAAGCGCACCACCCGCCCGCCCTTCGGGGCTGCGCTGCACATGAAGGCGCAGGGGCCGGGACGCTCGCTGGTGATGACCGTGGCGCACGAGGATTCCTACGTCATCACCGCCGCGCCGGCGGTAGCCTGCCTGCGGCAATACTTCGATGGCGCATCTCGCCAGCCCGGCCTGTGGCGCCAGGGCACGTTCGTGGAACCGGTGTGCTTTTTCGAGGACCTGGCCCGCCTGGGCGTGCGAGTCAACGTGACAGAGGATTGAAATGCCAGGTTTATCGTCCGTCCCCACCATCCTGGACAGCGACTGCGGTCCATCCAAACCCATGCAACACAAACTTCTTCGCCTCCTACTCATCCCCGTGACGGTGCTGACGCTGGTCGCCGCCATCCTGGGCATCGCTGAACTGCTGGTGCGTTTCGAGCCGGTGACGGCAGCCGTGCCGATCCCGGAGGGAAACTACGTCCAGCTTCAGGCCGACGAGCGGCTCTTCACGCTTTTCGCGGCGTTGAACGCGACGGGCTACGACGAGGAGAACAACGAGCGGGGCATGTCTGATGTGCGGCGGCAGGTGCGGGCGGCACTGGCGATCCGGGGCGAGGTGACCTCGCCCCTACGGCCTTACCTGGCGATGTGTCGTTTCATCCACGTCAGCCAGTGCGCGACGTGGGTCTTGCAGCGCGGCCCCGCGCCCCGCTTCGCCCGCGCTGCAGACGGCTGGGCGCTGGGCGCGCCGGCATTCCTCTTCTTCGGCTTCGACCGCGCCCTGGCGGCCTTCTATCGGAAGGCGGACATCGTCGGCCTGTGGCAGGCCCAGCGGC
>JAYRVL010000319.1:0-3712 GCA_041918575.1 Anaerolineae bacterium
GCCAGCGCGGCGCGCGCCGGCGCAAACTGGCGCTTTTCGTAGAACTCACGATAGTTGGGCAGGTAGCTCTTGGGCACGATTCCCAGCACGCGGCCGCGGTAGATCACCACCGCGCAGTTGAAGAGCTTGTCTTCGAAGCGCAGCGGCGCGCCGACCAGCAGCACGGGCGCGAGGGAAAAGCTGGCCGTCGCCAGGCACTGCACCGCGTCCAGCGCGGCTTCCAGCAGCGCGTCCTGCTGAAACTGGTCATCGTTAGTGTAGGCGGTCAGGTTCAGCTCAGGGAACAGCGCCAGGCTGGCGTGCGCGTCCGACGCCTGCTGCGCCAGTTCCAGGGTGCGCTCCAGGTTGTGCTGCGGATCGGCCACCTTGACGAACGGCAGACAGACCGCGACGCGGGCGAAACCGTGGGTGTAAAGGGAATGAAATGGTTGGGTCATGGCGTTTGCTCGGCCAAAGGCTGGGGGGAGGGGATGGCGGCGCTGCGCATCAAGGCGCGGAATTCACCCAGGACCATGGCGGTGGCGCCCCACACCTTGTGGCCGTCCACCTCGAAGAAGGGAACTTCGACCGGGTAGCCGCGCAGTTCCCAGGTTTCGGTGTGGATGTTGCGGCCGCTGGTCAATTCAGCCAGCGGCATTTCGAGCACAAGCGCCACTTCGCACGGGTCAGGGCGGAAATCGGGCCGCTGCGGCGTGTACGCCACCGCCGGGTAGATGCGGTAGTCGCTGGGCGGGATGTAGAGCGGCGTCAGCGTGCCCAGGATGGTCAGGGTTTCCGGTTGGATGCCCAGCTCTTCCTGCGCCTCGCGCAGCGCGGTCTGCACGAAATCGGCATCGCCTGACTCGCGCGCGCCGCCGGGAAAGGAGACCTGCCCGCGATGATGGTGCAGCGTGTCGGCGCGCCTGGTGAGCACCAGCGTCAGCTCGCCCGCTTTGGGGTAGAGTAGGAGCAACACGCCGCCCTCGCGCGGGCAGTGCCCGGGGTCGAAGCCGCGCTCCATGCCGGGCCGCGGCTGCGGCATCATCTGCATCTGACCTGCCAGCCCCGGCAGCGGTCGCCGCAGCGCCTGCCGGATGTCACTGATCTGATCTCGGTCTGGCTGACTGTTATTCACGTGCCATGTCCATTTCCCGTAGGTCACGCCTCCGGCGTGACAACACCGTCAGTCACAGATCATGCCTCTGTGCGTCAACGGCGCAAGCCGGAGACTTGTGTTACGGCCCGGTGGCGCCGAAGTAGCCGGCGATGATCATGACATCAATCACGTCCAGATCGCCGTCGCCGGCGCCGTTGGAATCCACATCGTACGGCCCCGCGTACGCGCCTTCGTTCCAGTAATCCAACACGGCCTGCGCGGCGAGCTGAATGTCCCGCACATCCACCCCGTTGGCGCTGCAATTGACGTTGGCCCAGGAGCAGACGTTGATCCACTGCGCGCTGAGCGGGGCCCAGTTGTTCAGGCTGTCGCGGCCGCGCACGAGCGCCAGGTACTTGCCGGCGGCCAGGCCATTGGTGTTCATCAACGCCCGGACGTTTTCGATCGTGCTGTTGAAGTTGCCATCTACGGCCGTCATCGCCGCGCCGGTGCCTGGATCGCCGACCGGGATAGCGCCCTGCGCCACCAGGTAGGCTTCGGCGCCGGCAATCGTCTGATTGCCATTCTGCGTATCGTTGATCTGCGCATTCAGATAGAAGGAGAGGCCGGAGACGACGTTGGCCGGCGAGACGGTCAGGTTGGCGGCGTCCGGGCCAAACACCCGCATGTAGGGGCGATCGGCGATGCGCGCCGCGTACTTGAGCACCGGCAGCATGGTGTTGATGACGCCCGGCAGCAGGCTGCACGAGGTGAAGAAATCATTGCCGTACAGCTCGATGACGTAGGCCGGAACGCCCAACTCGCCGTAGCCCCAGTCGCGCGTGTTGCCGCTGACCGGGTAGAGCGAATGGCTGACATCGTAGGTGTTGCCGGTCAGCGTGTTGAACTTATTGCCGATCGCCATCAACTCGGTGTTGTTGGGCGGCAGCACGGTCGTCCAGCCCCAGGGCACCAGGATCGAACCGGGTGAGGTGTAATTGTGAATGTTGATCATGAGGCCGGTGGTGGTGGGCGGCGCGGGATCGGTGTCGCCCGGCCCGCGCTGGTCGGGGATCAGGCTGCGCACCAGATTTTCGTAGGCCTGGATCTCCGGCTCGGAACCGGGCGCGACCCCGCGGTAGGTCTGGTCACAAGGCACGGTGGAGCCGCCGGCTACGTCCCATTTGAAGATGTGGTTGCGATTCAGGTCAACGCCGTACTGGCTGGAGCCGCTGGGCGGCCATCCGCAGCTGCCCGCGCTGTTGTTGGTGTTCTTGCGCCAGTACCAGGGGCTGCCGTTGTAAGGCGGCTCGGTGCCCAGCTCGACCATGCGCCGGCCGTCCGGGTTGCTCTCCAGCACCACGTAGACCTCACGGTTGTCCAACAGCCAGGTAATGTCCGGGTCAACGCCGTAATTGCTAACCAGGGTCTGGATGAAACTCTTCATCAGTTCCGGGCCGGGAATCTCGCGGGCGTGCAGGCCGCCGTCTACGAAGAAGCGACCCGCCTTGGTGGGCGCGCCCAGTTCGTTGGTGATGCGCGTCACCTGTAGGTCGTAGCCAAAGATGGTCTGGCCGCCGGGGTTGGTGCAACCGCCCTGGTTCGCACACCAACTGCTGCCGTAGGTCTGCGTTTCGAGCAGGTTGGGGTTGGCCGCCACGTAGCCGGTCAGCCAACTGTTGAGATCGGCCAGCTTGGAATAGCAGCTCGGCCACACGTCTGGCTGCGCCGGCGCCTCGCCCAGCACATTGACCGTGTAGCCCAGTTGGCGCAGGCCATCAATCTCAGCCTGCGTCAGGTTCAACTCGGTCTGCCCGGCTTCGAGGGCTTCATCGTACAGCGGCAGTCGCCGCGCCAGGTCGGCAAAATCGGCCGCCGACTGCACGACAACCTGGCTGCGAAAGCGCGCCGGGGGTTCGGGCGGGAGCTTCAGCGCACCCGCCGGGGACACATCAGGCGGCGCGGCCAGCGTCACCGCGGGCAGCGCCAACACCACGATCAGACACAACACCAACCACCGTTGCTTCATCGAACCTCTCCCTACTTCAGAGCCTGTAACGCCCTTTCCACACTTTCGCTCGGGCTGACCTTGATCTGGATATCGGCCAGCCTGCCGTTTTCGTCAATCACAACATGACTGCGCACAACGCCCATGTATTTCTTGCCGACCATGGATTTCTCGCCCCAGGCGCCATAGGCCTCTGTCACCGCGTGGTCTTCATCGGCCAGCAGGCGGAAGGGGAGATCGAACTTGGTCTTGAACCGGGTATGCGACTTGACGCCGTCCGGGCTGATGCCCAGGACGATGGCGTTCCGCTCCTCGATCTGCAGATAGGCATCACGAAAGCCGCAGGCCTGCGCGGTGCAGCCTGGGGTATCGTCCTTGGGGTAGAAGTAGAGCACCACGCGCCTGCCGGCCAGGTCAGCCAGGCGCACGGTCTCGCCGTTGTCGCCGGGCAGTGCAAAATCGGGAGCGGGGTCGCCAATCTTGAGGGTTGTCATCAATTCTTTCGAGCCTTTCTGGTAACTGCTCAGGCGGCCCCCCTGCCCCCCAATCCTGGGGGTAAAAGCATTCGGCTCCCCCCGGATTGGGGGGCAGGGGGCACTCCGGGCGCTATCGAGACCATTCTCACTGCC
>JAYRVL010000320.1:0-1590 GCA_041918575.1 Anaerolineae bacterium
GGCCGCACATTGACCAGGGCGCCAATCGGTCGGCCATTCAGCGTCAAGGCAACGCCCTGCGCCAGCGCGCTGGCCGGCAGGACATCGCCAACAAGCTCCCCGGTTCTGCTCGCCACCACCCGGCCGGAGGCGTCGGCCACCGCGATGTTGGGCCCGGCCGCGCCGGCGCGGCCGCGCCCCATGGCGCCAGGGCCAAGCTGCGCCAGCACGCGCTCCACCCCCTCCCAACTGCCGTTGGCCGCGTAGTAGTCGGTCAGAGTCTGCGCCCAGGCCGGTTGGCCGCTCATGCCGCTGGCGACCACGTACTGGCGAAATTGTTCGCCCGTGGCGAGGGCCGAAAACACAGCCACCACCCCGATGGCGGCCAGGGAAATCGCCAGGAAGGCCAGGCTCAGCTTGAGCCACAGGCGGTTCACAGATCGGCTCCTAGTTTGTAGCCGATGCCGAACACTGTTTGGATGTAACGCGGGCGGCGTGGGTCGTCGTCCAGCTTGGCGCGCAGGTTCTTGATGTGGGCGTCAATGGTGCGCTGATAGCTCTCGTAGGCATCGCCCTGCACGCGGTCGAGCAGTTCCAGCCGGGTGAAGACGCGGCCGGGATTCTGCAAGAGCACGGCCAAAAGCTCGAATTCGGTCGGGGTCAGATCGAGGATGCGGTCATCGAGCGTGACCTGGTGTCCGCCCGTGTCCAGGACCAGCCCGGCGGCGCGCAAAACCGCCGGCGCCGGCGCCGCGCTCCCGGTCCGCCGCAAAACCGCGCGCACCCGCGCTACCAGTTCGCGTGGGTTGAACGGTTTGGTGATGTAATCATCCGCGCCCAGTTCCAGCCCTACGATCTTGTCGGTATCTTCGATGCGCGCGGTCAGTATGATGATGGGCGTGGCCCGCTCGCGGCGCAAGGTGCGCGTGACTTCCATCCCGTCCAGCCCAGGCAGCCCCAGATCAAGCACGATCAGGTCTGGCTGCTCGCGCCGCGCCTGGATCAGCGCCGTTTGGCCGTCAGCGGCCTCCACAACCGCAAAGCCGGCCTGTTCCAAATACGAACGCACCAGTTTGACGATCTTGGCTTCATCATCCACAACCAGAATTTTTGCCGTCATACCCCTTCGGTCCAATCCTTTGATTCAGCCAATCTTCTGGACGCGAGGCTTTAGCCGGCGGCTCTCTCAGCCCAGAATAACCGGCTGAAGCCTCGAGTCCGGATCGTGTAATCTTCTGGACTCGAGGCTTTAGCCGGCGGTGACGGTCCCGCTCTCCTCGCCCACCAGCAGGTGCTGGACGGCAATGAACAGAATGAACAGAAACACGCCGAGCTGCGCCAGTCGGCGGAAGGTGTGGTGCGTGCGCCAGGCAGCCAGGCCCTTGCGTCGGGGTTTTGATTTTGCCCAAATTTGGAATGTGGGCGGTTGCCGTCATGAACTTGATTCCTCCATCTTCTGTCTCTCTCTCTTGTCAGTTTGCGCCGGGGCTGTTCGGCTGCCCCGACCGCGCCTTCATCGCCTTCATCATCGCGATGCGCTGCGAAGATCTGATGCATGGCTTGTGGAGAAGTTGTGAAGAAGGAGTGCGTACGATCAGCGCATCCAAAGCA
>JAYRVL010000321.1:0-2995 GCA_041918575.1 Anaerolineae bacterium
CACAAATTCGGAATGCTATCCTGATGGGGTGGGCGTCTGAGTTTGACTTCTCTTGCCGTTGCCGTCTATAATAGCACCCTCTTGCCCAAGAAAACGATCCCGGCACGATCCAAGCCGGAATCCGCCTCGATGCCGAGCGCGGCAAGAAGGTCCTCATACGCTTCTCCAGACCTGAGGACCGCACCGGGCGACCGCTCGGTGCGGTGTGAAACCCACATGTCCGCACCCGTTGCAGCGTTCCGCTCCGGCGCGGCCCAGCGCAGGTTATTTTGGCTGCCCGCATCGCGCTGGCGGCACTGCGGAGCTTTGGCCCCAGGCCCGGCCCCGGCAATGCGACGCGAATGAACGCAGCTTCTCATCGATGGATGCGGACACGCGGATGAACGCGACCAGGGGCGCTTTTGCACCGAAAAAACGATGTTGAAAGATATGCGACATCCTTTCGACCTTTGCCAAGATCAATCAATTGACGCTGACTCCCGGTGTTTTGTGAGCCTGCCCGCGTGGGCGACCGCAAGGGTGCTGAAGATACCCCGATAGCACCCTGACCTGGCGCGACCAGCGCGTCGTCGTAACCAGCAGCGCGGGGCGCTTTGCGTCGGCTCGTTTATCGTCGAGAAGCTGCACGCTCGCGGCGTGGCGGAGATCTTCGTGTCGCGCAGCGGAGAGTACAAGCGGTTTTTGAGGTGAGGACTATGGAAGCACGACTTGCCTTGCCAGTCAGTATCGAACAAGTTGCAGTGGTTATCAAGCAGATGAGTCGGTCCGACCGTGAGCGACTGCTGGACTCGGCGTCGGAGTTGCGCCAGATGCCTCTTTATGCAGCGCGCTCTCAGGAAGACAGAGGATTGGCCGCGGTGGAGCGGATGCGCGCGGCGGTCAAGAGACTATCGTGCCTGCGCGCTACTTCAAGCGTTGGGCGCGGTGACATGGAGGTGCTGTACTGTGAAGACGAGTGATTTTCGTGATGCTTCCAATCTTACGGTTGTACCAAGCGAGGCAATCACAGGATTTCTGGATTTGCCAGGCCTGGGGCGAATGCGTCTGGACTTTTTGATCACGCGCGAGTCCGGCGCTTACTACATTCGGTGTCTGGATCTCGGTGTGATGTCTTGCGGGAATACGGTGGAGGAATGCAAGGAAAATATCCGCGAGGCAATCTTGATTTACCTTGAAGATCTGCCTGAGGGTCAGGGAATCTACAAGCCGGCGCCAGCGCGATATTGGCAGATGTTCTATGAACTGCGCGCTCGCGATGAAGTGAGCAAGTTACAATCGCTGTCGCAGGGAGATCGGGGCATCTTACAGAATCTGTTACGACGACCAGATCAGGTAGTCTTGCAGTATGCTTAGACTCAATCAGCTTCGCCAGATCTTGAAGGAGTACGGCTTGACCGTGGAAAGCACGGGCCGCGGCAAGCATCCCTTCAAGGTGCAGGGGCTGGTCAAGGGCACAAACCGGCAGCATACGTATCCACTGAAGGTGCATGATCGGAATCCAGAGATCTCGCCGAGCTACTTACGGGGCATTGTGGAAGAATTTAATCTGCCGGAAGATGCCTTTGTTAAGCGCTAGTCTGAGTAGCTGCTCTATACCCAGGTTACCGTCACACTGTTGCCACTGGATGTGGAAGGCCGCAAGGTGGCCGCGTTGCACCTGTGGGTGGTGAAGAAGATTCCGCCGCGAATTGCACGAATTGACACGAACAGAGAGACCTTAGTGCCTGTACGCCTGAATATACGGCGCAACAGATGAGCGTGATCAAGGAGTTGATGCGATGGCTGAGATCTCAGTTGCCGTCCAGCACAGCGTAGGAGAATTTCTCGCCGCAGTTCGTGAGCAGCACCGCATCACTGCGGCCTATCTCTACGGGTCAGAGGCCCGTGGGCAGGCTGGCCCATGGAGCGATATTGATGTAGCGATCATCTCGCCCGATTTTGGCGATGATCTGTTTGTGGCACAACTTGCCCTGATGAAACTTGCCGCCAAGATGGATGACCGTATCGAACCGCGCGCTTTCAGCCCGGAGAACTTCAACATCAATAACCCATTGGCTTGCGTGATTCAGGACACGGGTGTTCGGATCGTCTGAACAGCGAATCCAGCGCGCATCCGGAGTACGAGTCGTACAGTAGACCCCGCCACGAATCAAAAACACTTCGTGAAAATTAGTGAAATTCGTGGCAAGAAAACCCATTCGTGGCCGAAGGATGATACAGAGTCACTCGATGAAAGACCAACTTCTTTCCAAAATCCATGATCACACCGCGGTTGTGGCCGTCATCGGCCTGGGCTACGTGGGCCTGCCCCTCGCCGTGGCCTTCGCTGAGAAGGGCTTCCCCGTCGTCGGCAACGAAGTGGACGGCCGTAAGGTCGCCGCGGTTCAGCGCGGCGAGTCGTATGTGCAGGATATTCCATCGGAGCGGCTGGCAGCGCTGACGAACGACGAACGACGAACGATGGAGGGCCATCAGCCATTAGCTATCGGCCCCCGGCGATGATGTGCGCGAGTCGCCGGCGCTGGACGTGATCGAGCTGCTGCGTCACAAGGGCGCGGACGTGCGTTATCACGAAACCCTTCGTGAAAATTAGTGAAATTCGTGGCCGCAAATTCTTGGTTGCACTCATCACCGGCATCACCGGCCAGGACGCTCCTACCTGACCGAGTTCTTCCTGGCCCAGGGCTGAGAGGGCCACGGCATCATCCGCCGGGCCAGAACCTTCGACACTGGAGAGCCGAGTTGACACTTGAGGAATTCGAGCGGTTGATCAGCCAACAAGAAAGGGAGACGTTGGAGTTCAAACGAGAGATGCCCTCCTCGTCTGATCTGGCGAAACTGGTCACGGCATTCTACAACACGCGGGGCGGCGTCATCGTGTTTGGCGTGGAGGACAGAACCGGAAGACCGGTCGGGGTGATGGCCCCTCAGAGAATCGAGGAAGGTATCGTCAATATCCTGCGTTCTCGCTGTTCTCTGGACGTGATGCCAGGCA
>JAYRVL010000322.1:0-10406 GCA_041918575.1 Anaerolineae bacterium
AGCCTGACGCCGCAGGCGTTGGCCGCGGCCAGCGCCCAAGCTCAGGCGTGGAGCCGGGATGAGGTCATCGCCTTTGCCCTGGCTGCGGGATAAAGTTCAGGAAACCTCCGGCGCAGAGCCTGACGGGCCGATGAGACCCGTCAGGTTTTTTTGTTTTTGGGCGTGGACGCGTTTCGGACGCGTTTCAGATGCTTTTCGGACGCGGGACTGTTATCCTCTGGCGCGAATGTCCATCGTGTGCGTCAACCGACCATCGCCCTAGAGCCGGCCACAGAGCCGGCTGCATCGCGTGAACACAACGCACGGGTTTATAGACGTGTTGGAGGCATGCAATGAAGTCTACGCGTGTTCTGAGTCTGATCCTGCTGGTTGCGTCGTTCCTCGCCATTCTGCCGGCGGCGGAACACCCTGTCTCCGCCGCAGCGAACGGTTCACGGCCCCAAGACGCCGCCACCGAGTCGGTATTGCTGCCGGGCGTCCGCCCCAATCCCCCGACCGACCAGAGCGGCTACATCCGTATCCCCTACAGCGCCGCGCTCAATCCACTCCTCGGTGTAATCACCATCGAGGCCTGGGTCAAGCGCAACGGCGTCAACCGCCATGAGACCATCGTCGGTAACGGTTGGCAAACGTCGTACTGGTTCGGATTTTCTCCCGATGGCAGACTGCGCTTCACCCCCAACGGCGCCAACGGTTTCGTTGACGGCAACGCTGTTGTACCTACGGGCGAATGGGTGCATGTCGCCGTCACGTACGACGGAATCACCTGCCGTTTCTACATCAACGGCGTGCTCGACAAGAGCAGCAATGACGGTCTGGGTTGGATCACTCCTGCGCCGGCCGGCCAGGCGCCGGGCATCGGTTTCGATGTCAACGATACCTTCACGCCCAACTATTTCGGCGGCCGCATTGACAATCTGCGCATCTGGAAAATGGCCCGCAGTGCGGTGGCGATCAAGTCCACGATGTTCCAGGCGTTCGGCAAGCCCGAGACACACCTGCTGGCCGAATGGTCGTTCGACGGCAACGCCAACGACCCGGCCGGCGGTCATGACGGCGTTCTGCAGGGCCAGGTCGAGTTTGACAATGAAGGCGCGATCCCGCACGACATCCGCATCCCCCAGGTCAACGTGACGCCGGGCCTGGATGGGCTGTGCCAAATCAACGGCGAGTACGCCAACGCTGTCCAGGTCACCGTAGACGGGGTCGGCGCCTGGCTTCTGCACACCGCCAGCGACCTGTGGGTCTGCATGTCGAGCCTGCCCAACGGCATCAGTTCCGGGATCGTCTACCTGGATGCGCAGTACACCCGCCTCGATCCGGCGCAGCCGGAGCACCTCATGCTGCAAGTGAACAGCAGCGAGACGACGGGCGCCTTCGTGGGCGCGGGCAATGGCGACTACACGGCCACCAACGCGGCCGACGGCCACTGGGCCGGCGTCTTTCTGGAATGTTGCGGCGGCGCATCGCGCGGCGCCGAGTTCCGCATCGGCGCCGAACTGGTGGGCGGCTGGGATCATACGATCGGCCTGGCGCTTGGCAAGAGTCTGGTCGTCCGACCCACGACCGTGCTCGATCTGTGGCCGGCCCTGGCGGCGCATAATCTGCCCTCGACCTGGAGTGCGGCGATATTGGGCGGCGGCGGCGCGGCGCGCACCTTCAGCGGTCAGGTGGTCTATCAGCCGCGTGACGACTCGGCCGCAACAGTGGGCATACCGGACGCCAGCATCGAACTGATCGGCAGCGACGCCAACGGCAGCGAAGCCCTCGTGGCGACGACGCAGAGCGATCTGAACGGCGACTTCACCCTGACCACCGACGACAGCTACACCCGCCACCGGCTGGAGCTTGGCTCGCCGCCCAAAGGCTATGCGGCGCAATCGGTTGAAGGCGCGCCGCCGGCTGTGAAGGTGGATGAACGCACGTTGGACTACGGATCGGCCGGCGCCGGCGCGTATCCCAACAACCTCTTCATCCTCGGCGATGCCCTGCCGTCGCCGGTGGACGCCCAGTACGGCCCCTATTTCCTCATCATCGCTGCGCAGCAGATCATCAACGACGGCGCGCTGGACGCGTTCGTGGACTTCAAGTCGCGGCAGGGCTTCGCCGTCGAGGTCATCAGCGTCGAAACGATCAATGGGTCGTACAGCGGCGACAGCCTGCGCGACAAGATCCGAGCCGCAGAGCAGGCGCGCCTGACGACGTACGGCAGTCGTTTCCGCTACGTGCTGCTGGTCGGCACGGACAGCGTTCTCCCCTACGTGCAGATCTACCCCTGGTTCAACGGCAAGACCGACCGGGGCGTTGATCTGGACGGTTGCCTGATGGCGCCAACCAGTAACGGCCTGAACGCCGCAGGGGTCAAGCTCAAGTATTCCGACTGGTACTACGCCGATCTGGTCAGCGAATTCGACAGCAATCAGAACGGCTGTCTGCTCGATGGCGTTCTCAGCAGCGTGCTCGATTGGGCGCCAGGCTACTTCTCCGATTCCCGGCCTACCTTTCAGGCCACCGTCGCCGTCGGTCGCATTCCCTTCGAGACGGCGGACGCCGTGCGCAAAGCCCTGGCGAACAGCATGGGCTTCGAGCAGCAGTCACATGCGTTCAAGCAGCGCGCGCTCCACGCCATGTCGAACGTCTATCTGAAGGGGCGCTCCTGGATTCCCAAAGACAGTCAGATCGGTAACTATGTCTTATGTCCAATCAAGACCGCCAATAAGAACTGCCAATCCTACACCGCCGATCCCGCCTTCGTCTCCGAGTTTGCCAAGATGGCGTTCCTGAACATGCAGGGCTACCTCAGCACGATCTTGTACGAACAGACCAAGCCGCCGGGCGCTGTGCCGGTGCAATCGCCACAGCCGCTCACCGCCCAGAACCTGCTGGCCGCGTTGGAAGCGCAGGACTACGGCCTGGTAAACGTAGCGGGTCATGGCGGCGCCGGGGGCGTCAGTCGCACCTATTGGAGCGATGAAAACGGGAACGGCCAGGTGGATTCGCCCACAGCGCCACTACCCCTGACCAGCGTCGAGGAGATCAAAGGCAATGATCTGCTGACCAGGGACGGCCTGAAATTGTTGACCGCCGATGACGATCACGGCGCGATCTATATCGTGGGCGCCTGCAGCACCGGCAATCCGTGGGATCAAGACAACTTCGGGGCCAGTCTGCTGGCAGGGGGTCACGGCGTCGCCTGGGTCGGCGGACTGTCCATGGTTGGCGTGGGCAGCTGGGTGACGCCGAGCGACGGCGACATTGGGTCGGTGCAGTACAACGTGATGGAAAGGCTGTTGAACCGCAATCTGCGACTCGGCGATGCCGTCTGGCAGACGCTGGAATATCAGGTCAATCATTTCAGCGACCTGTCAGCCGGGGGCGCCGTGGATCTCTTTGGCGACCCCACCCTGAGCTACTGGGGCAACCCCGGCGGACAGAGCACGCTGGCGGCTTGGCCAATGCTGCGCTACGACGCCCGCGGCCAGGGCTTCCTCCCGCTGGCCGGCCCCGACGTCCCCAAGAAGCAGTGGGATTACCCGATCCAGGCGCCGGGCGCCGGCAGCCTGCTGCCTTCGCCGGTGGTGAGCAATCTCGGCGAAGTGGTCGTGGCCCACGGCAACAATGTGGATGTGCTGCTGCGCACCGGCGTGCTCTTGCAGCGCCTTTCCCTGGACAATGCCGCCCACGGCGCGCCGGCCATCGCCGCCGACGGCACGATCTACGCCCTGGACACGACGGGCAAGCTCTACGCCTTCCCCCATCAAACCGCCGGCCCCAACCAGCCGTCGCTCCGCCACCGCCGTTGGGCGCTGTCACTGGGCGCGGCCGCCCGCACCAGCCCCATCGTCGGCGCTGATGGCTTCATCGCCATTGGCATCGCCGGCAAGATCGCGCTGGTGCGGCCCGATGGGCTGAAACACCTGGTGTATGCGCTGCCAGGCGATCCGATCGGCGCGCTGGCCGCGGGGGCGGATCGGGCCGTTTACGCCGTCACGACAACGACCATCGGCCGCATTGACCTGTTCTGCGCCAACCCTCCCTGCGTCACCGTGCGCTCCCCGACGCCGGCCAACAGTACGCCGCCGCTCCTGGCCCACGGCGCTGTCTACGTGGGGCGTAGCAACGGCGATGTGGTCAAGCTGACAGCCAACGGCCTGGTGGAGCAGGCGGTGTTCAACGCCGGCAGCGCCATCAGCACGGGGCCGGCGGCCGGGCCGGGCGGCCAGGTGCTGGTCGGAACGGCCAACGGCCTGCTCTACAGCCTGACCAAAAACCTGGCGTTGCGCTGGCAGCGCAACGTCGGCGCGCTGGTCAAGAGCGCCCCAGCCTTCTCTGCCGATGCGCTCTACATCACCAGCGGAGGCAAATTGCGCGCCTACTCGCCCGTCAGCGGCGCGCCGCTCTGGACGCGTAATCTGAACAACGGCGCGGGCGACGGCTCGGTGGCCGTGGACTACGGCCGCCAGCTCTATGTGCTGACCAACGACGGGGTGGTCTATGGCTTTGGCGAAGGGTGGAGCATCCCGATCCTCGCCGTAGCCGCCAAACCGGCGGCGGTCAGTTCCAGGGTCAAGGGCTTCAGGGTGGAATGGGTGCTTTCCGTCTCCCAGCTCTCGGGCGCGGGAACCGCGCCTGCGAGCGTCGCTGCGCCCCAGGCGGCGGTCGGCATTCTGCTGCAGCGCAGCGCCGACGGCGGGCCGTGGGAAGATGTGGCGACGCTGCCGCCTGGCACGACCGTCTTCACCGACACCGGTGTGCTCGAAAACGAAAGCTACGCCTATCGCGTGCAGGTGTTGGATTCGGCCGGCAACGATTCGGACTTCACCAACACCCCCGGCAGCAGTCACAGCCTGCCCCCCCTGCCGCAAACGCCGACGCTGCAGAGCGTCACGGCGGCCGCTGCCGACGCCCTGACGCTGACGTGGAGTTCGCCCGCGGCCGATGTGGTCACAGGTTATCGCATCGAGCGCAGCGATAGCGCGGGCGGGCCGTTTGCCACGGCGTTGGAAGCCAGCGGCGGCGTCACCCAGACGCTCGATGTCGAGCTGACTGCCAGAACCACCTATTTCTACCGCGTGATCGCGCTCAACGACACCGGCGAGAGCAATCCATCGGCGATCGGCAGCGGAACCACCCGCCAGCAGACGCTGGCCGCGCCGCAAAACGTGATCGCCACCTTGCTCGACGGTTGGGTGCAGTTCAGTTGGGACGCCGGGCCGGCCGGCGCCGCCACGGCGATCGAGGTCTCCGAGCCGGGGGTGCAGGGGTATCAGCACCTGGCGACGGCGGAGGCGGCCGGGCCGTACAGCAGCTATCCGGGCGAAATCGGTGTGTATGCGTACCGCCTCAAGTTCGTGTTGGGCAACGCCGAATCGGCCTACACAGACGCGGGGACAGTATCGATCGCAGGAGAGCAACTCTATCTGCCATTGATAAGCAGATAGGCACGATGGAGTATGCAGGTAACTGCTCAGGCAGCCCCCCCCTGCCCCCCAACCCTGGGGGGAAAGGGTTGTCGTGCCAGATCGTGGAGACCTGATGGCTCCCTGCCCCCCAACCCTGGGGGGAAAAGCATTCGGCTCCCCCAAGATGGGGGGGCAGGGGGCGCTCTGGGCGCTATCGAGACCATTCTCTTCTGCTTGACATGACGTGCCCTTGCATGGATACGTCGGGATGCGGAGATTACGGGAGCCTTACCCCGACCCGATGGGCGATCTTTTTCGCCAGGGCTGCGAAATCTTGATAGCATGTCTGAACGGCTGCGGTATGCGCACCGATGGCTCCATCCGCTGGCCGGAGGTGGAACATCGGCTTGCGTGCCTCCATGGCCATCGGCATCAGGCTACGGTAATGCTTCAGCAGCGACAGACAATGGGGATCGGTTTCGACACCGGGCGCAGGATCGGTTGGCTCGTTGAGCACCGCCTGCCGATACTCGATAGGAATGCGCCCCATCCAACGGCCATAGGCTTTCACCGGCCTGTCCAATCGCATTGCATGTTGCAGAATGACATATCCGGCCGGGATCATCCCGCGTGCAGGCAGATGAAGTTCAGGATTCGGATTGCGCGAGAGCCGGTCATCCCATTCGTCTCGCCAGCGACGGAGCGTCGGCCCCAAGTTGCGCAGCCCTTGGAGGGAGAATAGGTCAGGCGCCAGCGGAACCACAACATGTTGGCTGGCGATCATCGCGGCTCGATTGATAGCGCCAAGGTTGGGGCCAACATCCACCAGCACAAGCCCAGCCTGCGATGCCTCAACGCCCAGCGCCAAAATGCGATAGAAAGCGGATATGATGCGAAACGCCGACTCATCACGGTCCAGGCAGCGCGGCCAAGCGTCAGAAAGCTTATCCTCAAAAAGCGACAAGCCTAAATCTCCGACGATCACCCCGATGTTCTCTGCGATCTCTTCTATGTGGGGTGGGGCGATGTCGCCTGTCCCACGCAGGATCGGTCGAATCATCCCAAAAACGCTCTGGGGATGTTCGCTGTCTGGCCAAAGTTCCTCAAGACGGTCCTCCTCAAGAAACATGGAGGTGAGGTTGGCCTGTGGATCCAGATCTGCGGCCAGAACAGGCACACCGAGATCAGCGAACATCCAGGCCAGGTGATAGACCAGCGATGTCTTGCCGACCCCCCCCTTGTTGTTGAAAAATGCAATCGTCTTCATGGTATGGGCCTCAATATCACCAATACATAATGTTGATCAACTCGGAATTCGGGCTGTGGATTGCCGTTTCTGTGCAGCGCGTTTCGAGCTGCAGCAATACCGCCGCCAAACTTCTGTACGTAGCCGAGCACGCGCATCGCTTCTGCGAGATTCGGATTACGATAGTCGGTGAGTCCGGGGGCGCCGAAGTTCTCTGGGGTGACCTCACCGTAAGGCCCACCAGGGCTAATTATCTCGATACGATCATCGTACCAGTAGACGCGCACTGGCGCATTCGTGCCCTCATAAGTTCGATGCAAAATGGCATTGCGTGTAAGTTGCTGAAGCGCAACAAGCGGGTACAACGGCGCGCGCAATTCAAGCGGCCCATCTGTGAAATGTACCCGCGTCCGGTTGTGCGCAACAAGCTTTTCCTCCAGCCGGCGAACCACATCGGCCACAGTACCGTCAATCAGCCCCTCATCTACAATGGGCTGATCAAGCTTTGTTCCTTCGATACGGAGAAACTGCACGTATGCCCCCGACAGGAAGCTTCGCGTCATCTTGCCGATCACCAAGAGTCCAAGCACTGTTGGAGTTGGCTCATCAACCGACAACATCATCTTCGTCGCCGCAAGCCGCTGTTCGACGCTGCGCTCATTGGCCTCCAGCATATCCGGGGCGACGGCAGCAGGAAGATACTCCGATTCAAATCGAACACGGTCAAGGTCGCCGAGCGTGGCCGATCTCATGGGCTGCACGTCAAATGGTTGGTCCCGATGGCGTCGCTTTTCGTTCAGGATGCGCTCATCCTGCGCTGAAGCGATGCCTCGACGCGGGCCGATGCGAATGTAGATGCGCCCCTTGTATCTGACCGGCGGTGAATCCGCAGGCCAAACCGTGACGACAGCCACATCAACGCCACTCAATGTGTGCTTTGCAATGGTCAGCGTTGGTGGAGGCACAATGTTGCCGTCAGTCTTGATATCGGCTAGTTGTCGAAGCAGTTCGTCAGTGATCGCCAATCCCGATGGGGTTCCATCGTCCCTGGCGCCAACAAATACCACGCCGAGACGCTTGTGATCAGGCAGATCATTCGCAAATGCACATACGGCCTCACGCGCCGTCGTGGGCGCATCACCACGAAAACTTTCCTTGCGTTCCGCAAGATCTGACTCGATATCGCACAGCATCTTTTCGAGTTCTTGCTGGTTGTAGCTCATTACGCCCATCCTTTCATCTTGGCTCCGCTGCCCTTGCCCACAAATCGCGCCAATCATAATTGACGCTCGTCGCGCCGAAATCCGGCTCGCGCGTGAACGGACGCTGCACGTATTTTACCACACAACCGGTTGGCGCGCCGTAAGTCGGTCGCTCCCCGCCCACCCTCAAGGCCTCATCGAAGTCGGGCGCGGGCGGCGCCCCACCAGCGCCAGCAGCCAGTTGTCCGGCTTGTTCAGCGCGGTCAGGATTTCATTTTTCCGGCGTCCCAACGGCCCAGCTTTGCAGCTCGATCACATTGCCCACCGGGTCGGTGACGTAGCACCAGGTGACGCGGCCACCACCCGCGACGGCCACGGCGACGATCTCACCCACGGGCCGGCCGCCCGCCGCCAGCACCGCGACCGCGGCGGCCGCGACATCGGCCACGCTGAACGCCAGGTGGCCGAAGCCGGGCCGGAAGTATTCGACGGGCACGCCTTCGACGATCATACGGTGGGCCGCGTGGTTGTTGGCGGTCAGGGTGGGGCGGTCGGGGCGGGTCAGCTTGCGGTAGGCCTCGTCCAGCGCATCGGCGGGCACGCCGGGGTTGAACCGCGCCAGCGCGTCGTGCAGCCGCCCCGCCAGCACGACCTGGCCGTAGTCATGCCGCTCCGCGGCCGCTTCGCCCGGCGCGATGGCCGGCCCGAACCGCACCGCGTAGCCCAGCCCGTCCAGCCAGGCCAGCGCGGCCTCTTCGACGGTAGATTCGGTGAAGGCGGTCAACGATATGCCGATTTCGTCGGCATATCTCTCGAATATACAGACAGAATTTAGATTTTGTCAGCATATCCTTACGCGCACAATGTATCTTCATGCCTTCAAGACCTCCAGGAGGACCGGATGCCGGTACAGCACCTCCCGCCCGCGCTTCTCCGATTGCAGAACGCCGATGCGTTCCAACTCCCGCAGATAATCTGAAGCCGTGTCCCTCTGCGCTAATCCCGCATCCATCACGGTTTGGATGCGCACGTAGGGCTGAGTGAAGATCAGTTCCACCAACTCCTTCGAGTAGACCCGGCCGGGCAGCTCCCGCCGGCAGCGCTCCGTCGTCGCCTCGAACAGCTCCCGGATCGCCAGGATGCGGCCGGTGGTCCAATGCGCGGTCTCCTCGACCGCGGCCAGCATGTAGAGCAGCCACTCCTCCCACTCCCCGCACTCGGTCACGCCCCGCAGCCGGCGGTAGTATTCCGCCTTGTCCCGGATGATATACCGGCTGAGGTAGAGCACGGGGAGATCCAGCAGCCCCGCCTGCGCCAGCGCCAGGATATTGAGGATGCGGCCGGTGCGGCCGTTGCCGTCCACGAAGGGGTGGATCGCCTCGAACTGGTAGTGCGCCACGGCCATGCGGATCAGCGGATCGAGGTCGCCCGGCCTGGCCAGGAAGTCGGTCAGGTTTTGCAGCAGCGCCACGATGCGCGCCCGACCGCGCGGCGGGGTGTAGACGGCGGCCCCGGCGGCCACATCTTCGATCAGGATCGGCTCCTGATCGCGCAGGGTGGCCCGGCCGTCGCTCAGCACGCGGCACACCTCGACGATCAAGTCAATGTCAATCGGGCGCGTTTGCAGCGCGTCGTAGCCGCGGCGCAGCGCCGTGCGGTAACGCAGCACTTCACGCGTGGGTGCGTCGGCGCGGCCCGGCTCTTCCACCGCGGCGCGAAAGAGCGCATCCTGCGTCGTCACGATATTCTCGATCTCCGAGCTAAGGCGCGCCTCTTGCAGCGGAATCGAGTTGATGAGAATGGACTGGTTTGGAATGAGATTACCCGCGCCCTTCAGTTCGGCCAGGGCGCGGCTGGCCGTGATGGCGCGGCGCAGCACTGCGGTCGTCTCCAGCGCCGCAGCAGGCGGCAGGAACGGCAGGTCGTTATATGGCTCGTTATTCCGATAGACCATAGCCCAACTCCTTGAGATTGGCGGCGATGGCAGCATCGAGCTTCGCAGCCTCGGTCTGCTGCTCGCGCAGCGTCGCAGCGAGCTGCGCCATCTTCTCCTCGAACAGCTCGCCGTCGTCCTCGGCCGCCTCCGCGCCCACGTAGCGCCCCGGCGTCAGCACATAGCCGTTGGCCCGCACGTCCTCCAACGTCGCGACCTTGCAGAAACCAGCCACATCCGCATACCCCCCTCCCCTGCGAGGGGAGGGGCCGGGGGTGAGGTCCCCGCGCCAGGCGTGGTAGGCGCCGGCGATCCTGGCGATGTCGTCGTCCGTCAGATCACGGTGGACGCGGTCAGTCATCGCGCCCAGCTTGCGGGCATCAATGAAGAGGATTTCCCCGCGACGGTCGCGCACCTCACCCCCGGCCCCTCCCCTCGCAGGGGGGGGGGGTGTGCGGATGTGGCGGGGTTCTGCCAGGGCGCGGCGGGGGGGGCCGTGCGGGCCCACGGCGATGTGCTGACGCCGGGGCGCGACGTGGGCGCGGCGGCGAAGTAGCGCGGTATCGCGCGCCGGCGGCTACGCGCGTCCGGCGCGCCGCGTGCCGCTCGCGGCCCGCACGGCG
>JAYRVL010000323.1:0-5166 GCA_041918575.1 Anaerolineae bacterium
ACCAGGCTGGCGCCGTTGCCGGCGCCGTAGCAGGTGCTGCCGAAACAAATGAACTCCCAAATCACCACGCTGCCGCCGGGAAAGAACTCATTCCAACTGGCGCCGCCGTTGGTGGAGCGGAACGAACGGCCGTTGGTGCCGCCCGCCAAAACCAGGCTGCTGTTCGCCATGTAGGCAGTGTAGAGATAGCCGCCATAGTTGGGCATGGCGGAGAGCGCCCAAGAGGCGCCGCCATCGCTGGTGCGAATCGCCTGGCCGGTGATGCCCACGCTCAGGCAAGTGGCCGTGGAAAGGCAGTCAACGCCGCCCTGCCAGCCCGAAACCTGGGCCGGCAGGGTGATGCGCGCCCAAGACACGCCGCCGTTGGTGGTCTTGAGGACATAGGGATTGCCCTGGACGCCCCAGTCTGGGCCGCCGACAGCATAGCCGAGATCGCTGTTCAACATCCGAATGCCGCGCAAGGTGATGCCCTCTGGGGCCTGGTATTGCACGGTCCAGGAACTGTGTGGCGCGGCCGCGGCCGGACGCGCACGTGTTGGCGCGCTGGCGCCGATAAGGGCCAAAAGGCCAAGAAGGCAGGCGCCGATCAACAAAAGATGCAGACGTACAGACATGATCGTCCCTCCAAAGAGATGGGGCGATTGTACCATACGCCTGCACCTTGACCAAACGCTTGCCAAGACGCAATGTGAATATCTTGTAATGTCAGGCGCTGGCCTGCTGCTGCCGGCGCCGGTCGAGTGAGCGCAAGACGAACTTGCTGGCTTCGGCCACTGCGGCCGGGATCAGGGCGAGAGGAAGCACCAACTCCCATTGGGCTACGGTCAGGGGTACAGTATTGAACGGCCCGTTGAGGAATGGCACAAAGATGACTGCCACGGTGAGCAGCGCGGAGAGGGCGACGGCCGCCTGCATCCATTTGTTCGTGAATAAGCCGAGGCGAATCAGGGGGTAGCGCTCAGAGCGCGTGGTGTAGGCGATGGGCAGTTCGGCCAGGGCCAGGGTGGCGAAGGCCATAGTTTCGGCCAGGTCCTTGCCATGTTCTTGCAGGCCGACCCAAAAGGCCGTCAGGACCACGGCGGTCAGGGCAACGGTCATGACCGCGATGCGCACGAGCATGATGCGATTGATGATTGGCTCGCGTGCGGGTCGCGGCGGCTGCTGCATGACATCGGGATCGCCCTTTTCCATGCCCAGGGCCAGGGCAGGCGCGCCATCGGTCAAGAGATTGAGCCACAGCAGTTGAATGGCCGTCAACGGCGGCGGCCAGCCGGCCAGCGCCGCAATGAAGATGATCGCCACTTCGGCCACGTTGCAGCTCAGCAGGTAAAAGACGAACTTGCGAATGTTGCCGTAGATGATGCGGCCCTGCTCCACCGCGCCCACGATCGAAACGTAGTTGTCATCGGTCAGGACCATGTCGGCGGTCTCTTTGCTGACATCGGTGCCGGTGATGCCCATGGCCACGCCGATATTGGCGCGCTTGAGCGCGGGGGCATCATTGACGCCGTCGCCGGTCATGGCTACTACCTGGTCGCGCGCCTTGAACGCTTCGACGATGCGCACTTTGTGCTGTGGGCTGACACGGGCAAACACATCGGTGTGCTCCACCGCCTGCTGAAGCTGCTCATCGGTCATCCCGTCAAGCTCAGCGCCGGTGTGAATCTGACCGTCGCGGCGCAGTAGGCCGATGGTCTGGGCAATAGCGCGCGCGGTCTGCGGGTAGTCGCCGGTAATCATCACCGTGCGAATGCCGGCCGAGCGCGCCTTGACCACGGCCGGCGCCACCTCTGGCCGCGGCGGGTCAATCATTCCCACCAAGCCGATGAAGGTCAAATCGTGCTCCAGGTTGTCAGCCGTGATGGTTTCTGGCAATTCAGGCAGATAGCGATAGGCGACGCCCAAAACACGCAGCGCCTGTGAAGCCAGGCGCGAGTTCGCCGACTCGATTTCGTGATAATCGTGCTCTTCCAGCAGCAGCGGGCCTTTGCGATGCAAGAGATGGGTGGACTGCTGCAAGAGCAGGTCAGGCGCGCCCTTGACACAGACTGCGTAGCCGGTCGTGCCGGGTTGGAAGGGGCTGCCATCGTCTTCAGTCACAACATCCAGCCTGTGAATGGTGCTCATGCGCTTGCGGTCGGCATCGAAGGGCACTTCAGCCACGCGTGGGTAGCTCTGCTCCAGTGGGCGTCGCCACAGGTCGGCCTTGGCCGCAGCCACAAGGAGCGCGCCTTCGGTGGGGTCTCCGACCATGCGGTAGGTGATCTTGTCGTCGCTGCGGCCAGACTCCTCCAGCTCAGCATCGTTGACCAACGCGGCCGCCCAGAGCAGGCCCGCCACCTCCGCATCGTCGCGCGCATCCACCTGGCGATTGTCGCGGTCTGGACGGCGGAAAAGGCCCTCCGGCTGGTAGCCTTGACCGTCAACGGCCAGCTCCGCGTGATGAACCCAGAGGCGCACCGCGGTCATCTCATTCTGGGTCAGGGTGCCGGTTTTGTCTGAACAGATCACCGTGGCCGAGCCGAGGGTTTCCACGGCAGACAGCTTGCGAATCAGGGCATGGCGGCGAATCATCTCGCGCATGCCGAGCGCGAGGCTGATGGTGACGATGGCGGGCAGGCCCTCGGGCACCGCGGCAATAGCCAGGCTGACCGCGATGAGGAAGACTTCCACGAGCTTGGTCTCGAACATGCGCAGATAGGCCATGACGCCGCCGTCGGCCGCAAAGATCAAGCCCAGGTCGGTGTCGCGCACCACGGAGATCAGGAAAACGCCGAGGCAGATGAAGATCGCGGCGGTGCTCAGCGTTTTGCCCAGCTCTTCCAGCTTGCGCTGCAGCGGGGTCTGTTCCTGTTCGAACGATTGGATCATGTCGGCAATCAGGCCGATTTGGGTTTGCATGCCGGCGGCAACCACCACACCCCTGCCGCGACCATAGGTCACGAGAGAACTCATGTAAGCGGTGTTGCGACGATCGCCCAATGGAATGTCGCCGGTCAGGGTCATACTGGCGTGTTTGTCCACGGCCACCGATTCGCCGGTGAGGGAGGCTTCGTCAATCTTGAGGTTGACGGTCTCTGTCAGACGCAGATCCGCCGGGACGAAGTTGCCGGCTTCGAGCAGAACCACATCGCCCTTCACCAGCTCACGCGCGGGAATCTTCTGGCGATGCCCATCGCGCAGCACGTCGGCTTCGGGCGCAGCCATCTTTTTGAGTGCGGCCAGGGCCTGTTCAGCGCGGGTTTCCTGCACCACGCCCAGCACGGAATTGAGCACCACGATGGTCATGATCAGGCCGGCTTCCACCCAATCGCCCAACAGCGCGGAGATGATGCTGGCGGCAATCAGGAGGAGCACCACAAAACTGTTCAATTGCTCGAGAACGAGTTTCCAGAAAGGGGGACGCGGTTGCTCACGCAGCTCATTCGAACCGTCACGCAGCAGGCGAGCGCCGGCTTCTGCGGCTGAGAGTCCGATCTCTAAATGTGTTTCCAAGCGGGAGACGACCGATTCCACGGGCTGGCTGTGCCATGAAATTACCTGATTGCCTGACTCCATCCACTTTCCCTTCCGGTTCCTGGTGTTTTTCGGGGCTGCTCGGGCAGGCGTGGCCGTGGTCCCACCTGCACTGAGTGCAGTATACCACAAGATCAACGGCAATCAAACCGCGCGCTGTGGTCTGTCAGCATCTTTGACAAGGCCCGCGGGCAGGGTTACAATGCGGCCCGCACAAACAACAAGCAACCCAGGGCGAGTCAAAGCTCGCGAAGGGGGACAAGGGGGACAGGCATGGATCCTGTGGCAATTCGAATCGGTTCGGTAGCCCTGGTGCGCTGGTACGGTCTGCTGATCGTAACCGGCGCCATTATTGCAGCCTACATTGACAGCCGCGAGGCAAAGCGGCGGGGGCAGGATCCGGATCATATCTGGTCGGTTTTCATGTGGTGTCTCATCGGCGGCATCATTGGCGCCCGTCTGCAGTTTGTCATCACTGCGTCCCTGGAAAATCCGGCCTACCTGCAGGCGTATCTCGCCAATCCGTTGAGCATCATCAACACGCGCGAAGGAGGCGTGGGCATCTTTGGCGCGTTGGGCGGCGGCCTGCTGGCATTTTATCTGTACACACGACGCCAGCGCCTGCCCTTTTGGGCATGGACCGACATTGCCATTCTTGGCCTCCCCTTTGCCCAGGCCATAGGACGCTGGGGCAACTTCTTCAACCAGGAATTGTACGGCGGGCCGACCAATCTGCCGTGGGGCATTGCCATTGACTGTGCGCATCGCGTAACACCCTATCTATGCCCGCCCCTGGGCGAGTTTACCGAAGCGGCCCGCTTCCATCCTACGTTTTTGTACGAATCGCTCTGGAACCTGGGCGTTGGCCTGGCTCTGCTGGCGCTGGCGCGGCGCTTCTCGCAGCAATGGCCGCCCGGGTCCATCTTCAACCTCTACGTGGTGGCCTACCCTGTGGGACGCTTTCTGGTGGAGTTCATCCGTTTGGGCACACCGCTGGCGCTGGGCCTGACGATGGGGCAGTTCTTCTCCCTGGCGGCGGCCCTGGCTGGCCTGATCGTGTTCATCTATCGCCTGCGCCGGGCCGCGGGCGCTCCCATTGCCCGCGATCTGCCAGCCTGAGCGCGATCGGCGTGGGGTTGACAAGGTCGGATTGCGGGTTTGACATGAGACACGAACCTCTGTATAATGACCGGCGTTAAATGCTAGAATAACAATTGTTCGCACGCCCCTATGCCCACCTTATCCGTTGATCGTGCAGTGCTCTTCCTTGAGTACAGTGCTCTGCCTTGCGTGGACAAGAGTCAACTCAAGCACTTGCTTCGGCATGGCCAGTGCGCATGTATGGGACCGGTACCCTGGGTGTGAGAAATGAGCCGGACGTTGTTCTTCATGAGCGACGTCTGGGTACGAAGTGAGGAAGCACTGTGCAGGAAAACCTTCAGGAAAACAACGAAGTGATCGCCTCGGGCGACACGACGAGCGAAGTCGTGACGCCAGCCGTGGAAGAAATGAACGCGGCCGAAATGACAGAGACCCCCCAAGAAACCGAAAAGTCCCAAGCCCAGGAGGGGTCCGCTGACCGCAGCGGGCGCCGGCGTCGCAATCGCGGCAACGGCCCTGGCAACCTCCCCATCCGTGTGATACCACCCA
>JAYRVL010000324.1:0-3579 GCA_041918575.1 Anaerolineae bacterium
GTGATCATCGCGTCCTCACGTAAAGACGAAAAATCTTTCACGGGCACCCCCTACAGCGTCTTCACCGCCGAGCTGCTCAAGGCGCTGGCTGGCTACGGCGCGTTCGAGCGGGACGGCTACGCACGGGTGCTGGACACGGCGATGCGGTTGGGGCGCCGGGTGCCTGCGCTCACCGGCGATAAGCAGAACCCCATCATCAAGATCAGCAACCTGGAGGACAACTTCGCGCTGGCCTACTACGCCGGCGGCGACAAATGCCCGCAGGCCGTGCCCTGGGATGCTGGACAACCTGCGATGGACGGGGTCAGTGAAGCGCAGATCGCCAACTGGCGCGTGCAGTGGCAGAACTACCGGGGAAACCTGCTCTTGATCGAGGAGCGCATGAGCGAGTTCGTGGAGTTCACTGAGGTCCCGCTGCAACTGGTCAAGAACAAGCGCAAGACCGAGGCGCAGATTGCTGAGCTTGAACGCCGGCTTGGTCTTGGCGCGTGATGGACGCGGCTAGCACGGAGCGTGCCGCGAGTCCTCTGCGCCCTCTGCGGTGAAAAATGCGGTTACAGGCCATTGACATTTCCTCCTGATGCGGTACAATCTCCGCCGCCCTTCTGCCTGGCGTTGCCGGGGCAGGCGGGTGAATGATTCGCACTGAAGGAGATACCATCCATGATCCAGGGTCTGTACCGCTCCCCGCGCACGATCATCATCCTGGTCGCGCTGACCGCCGCGGGTCTGCTGGCGGCCATTGGCCCCGCGGCGCTGGCCGCAACCAGCCGTGCCCAGGCAGAAACTCCCGCTGCAACTTTTACGGTCAACAGCACCGACGATTTTCCCGATCTGCTGCTGGAACGGCTCAAGTTCACCAGCCAGAGCGAGTACGACCGGCTGACCAAGCGGCTAATGGCATACTACGCGGAGAAGGCAGGGCTTGCACCTGAGGAGCCGGATGAGCCGGTCAAACCTACCGAGCCATCCGATGCACCGAAATACGAGATCCACATCCACGGCCCGACGGTGAGCCGGCAAATCAACCTGACCTTGACGCTGCAAAGCGCCGAACGAAGCTGTTAATCTCCCTGGCGCCGAGCATTCCAAGAACTAGCCGCAAGCGTCGTCCTTGAATACGGACCTACGCCTCCGTATACGCAATCTCGTTCCGCTCCAGCCACCCCCTGGCGATCGCTGCCAGGGCCGCATCACGGAAGCGATGCCAGGCATCTTCGATGCCGCGGGAACGGATCGTATCCTTGAAGTGCCGGAATGCACCTTTGCCGTGGATAGCGTCAAGCAGTTCGTTACGCAGCCGCTCATCGTCCACAGCGTCAGAGAAGTCGCGCATGATCTCCCACTCGTGGATGTCGTACGTAGTTGGCAGTTCCAGCCAGTCTTCGGAGTTGAGGATCTCGTCAGCCTGACGAATGTCGTCGTGCTGCCAATCGGGATACTCCTCCAGGTCACGATCTCCCTCGACCGCGCGGATTTCCTCGCCGGCGAGTGTACACAGCTCGCCGGTGACCCGGTTCAAGAAGGCGAGACACTCGTCGTTCATCACTTGCATCTCGCTCATGACGTCACGCAGGTGGACAACTTTAGTCATCAGTTGCTTCTCCATTAGAACTCCAGTAGAACTCCAGTAGAACTCCAGTAGAACTCCAGTAGAACTCCAGTAGAACTCCAGTAGAACTCCAGTACAATGCCGGCCAGCCTTTGTAGCCGCCTGCCGGGCAGCGTTCAGCACACAGGTTGTCTTGCCGGCGGCCGCCGGCGTGAGGCAGTGGGCTGTGAACATGGCTCCTTCACTGTGCAATGCGCCCGTATCGTAGCGCGAGAACGGGTTGCTGTCAATCAGAAATAGCCGGCTTTTTGATTGACACCACCCATGAACTGTGATATTCTGTTTTGCCTGGTACGCCAATCTCATCCAGGCCGGACGCGGCACGCCCGGCTTGGATGGTCTCACGCCGCCTGGTAGATCAACTTATGCTGCAGTTAGGAATGAGAACTAAATAAGTGTCCGCTTTGGTGCTGTCTGTATGCTCAGAATTCGCTCGGAACTGGATAGTCAAAAAATTCTCATTCCTTACCAAAGGAGTATTTATGAGCCGCTCGATTTCCCAAACCGTCGCCGAGGTGTTGCGCCTCGCGGAGCGGGCACTTACATTGACCGAAATCCTGGCCCGCGCGCGCCTGCTGCGACCGGTAGATACCGCCAAGCCAGAGGTAACGATCCGCAACACGCTGGGCAGCCTGCCGCTGGTGGTCAGTCTGGGCGGCCGGCCGGCGCACTACGTGTGGTGGCCGCACAGCCTGGCCGGCACCTCTTTCCGCCAGCCGTTGACCGACCTGGAGTCGGCGTCCGGCCAGGTCATCCTGAACGAGGAAGTCTGGCTGGCCCTGTGGCCCACCTTCTTCGCTGAGTTCGGGGCAACGCCTCACGACGTGCTGCTCGTGATAGCCGATGGCACGACGCTCCCAGCTCAGATTGACTTTCTGGGTGCAGGCCCGCGTGCCAGGGGCTTTTTGCCCAACCCGGCCCTGGCGGACTGGTTTCGCCAGCAAGGCGCAACGACCGACGACGCGCTCTTGGTGCATGTGCTCGACGTGGAGCAGCAGCGCTATGGGATCGAGTTGGAACGATCGGCTGCGCGCGACGAGGCGGCCATGACGGCGCGCAACCAGGCGCTGGCCGATGCGGCCGCGGAGGTGCTGCGCGAAGTGCGTGACCATCTGGCCGACTACTATCTCATCCCCCGTTTAGTCGTGCGGGGCGCCTATCGGGATCCACGGCCTCCCGACCCGATGGAGGCCGTTCTGCGCGGCGACATGGACTTTATCGTCGGGGAGCATAGCTTCCGGTTGGCCGAGAAGACTGTGGATAGCCTGGAACGCACGATGAAGGTGCGGCCTGATCCTCACGCTTACCCGAGTCCTCCAGGCGACTATCGGCTGGCGCTTCGAGATGACGACGAGGCGATGCGTCGAGCGTGGGGCGAGTACCTGTTCGACCGCGGCATGGATCACCGCTGGGTGGGATGGAACGTTGCAGCCGAGGCATACTACCGGGAAGCGTTGCGCCTGGATGCAGGTCATGCCGACGCCTGGGTGCATCTGGGCATCCTGCGCCTCGAGGAGAATCGGGTGGAAGACGCGTTGGCCTGTTACAAGCGCGGCGAGGCGGCTGCGCTGGCGCGCACGATTGGCGATCCGAAGACGTACGAAGGGCCGTTCTGGCTGGACCTGGACTCGCGACCCTATATGCGGGCGCTGCACGGCAAGGGGCTTTGTTTCTGGCGTCTGGGCCAAACGCACGCGGCGCATCAGGTGTTCGCCCTGATGTTGCGGCTCAATCCCAACGACAACCAGGGCGTCCGCTTCCTGATACCGGACCTGGATGCCGGCCTGACGTGGGAGGAGAGCATGGCGCGAGACGAGCAGGCCAGGGCTTCAAGCTGATTCTTGCATGGCGACTTCTATGACTCCCGGTCCAGCTTCTCTGAGGCCACGGACCTACGCCTCCGTATACGCAATCTCGTTCCGCTCCAGCCACCCCCTGGCGATCGCTGCCAGGGCCGCATCACGGAA
>JAYRVL010000325.1:0-2432 GCA_041918575.1 Anaerolineae bacterium
AGGGCCGTCACGGCGAGCGCTTTCACCTGGCCCAACAATGGGCCGTCCGGGGCGAGGATCTGCTGGACGCGCTGCTGCGCCACCACCCGGTTATCGTCCATTTTGCTGGTCACGGCGACGCCGACGGTCATCTCTACCTGGAGGATGCCGCTGGGCGGGCCGCAGCGGTCACGCCGGGGGCGCTGGCCAGCCTCGTAGGGGTGGCGGGGGGCGTGCGCTGCGCCGTGCTCAACGCTTGCTGGACCGACGCCTTGGCAGATGCGTTGCTGCGAGTATCAGCCTGCGTGGTGGGCATGACTGCGGCCGTGGCGGATGCGGCGGCCATCGCCTTTGCGGCCGGCTTTTATCGCGCGTTGGCCGATGGGGAGAGCATCGCCGCGGCCGTGGCG
The DNA here is from genome assembly GCA_041918575.1 of Anaerolineae bacterium. GTDB lineage: Bacteria > Chloroflexota > Anaerolineae > SSC4 > Amarolineaceae > Amarolinea. Next base: position 390 of record JAYRVL010000325.1, read on the forward strand.
GCCGGTTGCGCTCAAGCCGCGGTCGAGCACGCTGACGAGGCCGCGCTGCCCGTCCAGGTGCGCGCCGCGGTGGGTGTTGTCCCGGCGGCGTATCATCTCGATTTGTAGGGGCGCACCCCGGCGGTCGCCGAGTAACGTGAAAACAGCGCATCGCGCCCTGCACAGCCGCCTCTACGCCAGCCCCACTGATTTGGCAGCCCTCTGACTGACCAGCGCCAGGCCGTCCTGGTGAGCGCGACGCGTCCCGTAGGGACGCCTGATCACAAAAGGCTCTCACGTGGCCGTTCAGCAGACAGACAATGAGTCCTGCCATGCTCTCGCTTCCCCACACTAGAGAGGCTGAGCGGACACGGAGAGCCTTGCAGCGAATCTGCAGAAGACGCCTCAGAGGAGGAGGCTGCGTCCTGCAAGATGGATGCTGGCCGCTGATGACAAGCCAGGGCAGGAATTCTAAATGTAGGCGTTGATCGGACCTGGATTGGAGGCTTCAGCCGGTTTCTTGGCCAGCAAAGCCGCAAACTGCACCGGTCAAAGCCTCGATTCCGGTTACATTTGGAATTCCTGTCGCCAGGGCTTGCGGGTTGACAAGCCCTTCGTCGCCGCGCTGGTTGTCGCCTTATGGTGGCGTGGCCGTCGCGGCGACGAAGGTTCCTGGCCGGGGGCGGGCGGTCGGGCTAGAAGGCCCAACCGAAGTCGGCGGCGATCATCTGGATGTCTGCGATGGTGATCGAGCCGTCGTTGTTGATGTCGTACAGACTGTCGTAGGCGTTGTGCCAGGCTGTCGCCGCGGCGATCAGGTCGAGCACATCCACCGTGTTGCTGCAGTTCACATCGGTGCGTTTGCAGACCTGCACCGAGCCGGTGGCGCCTGTGTTCTCCACATCGAAGTAGGTGAACATGCCGATGTGGTCGAACTGGCGTTGGTAGGTCTCGTCGCGGTCCAGCAGACCGGAATCGAAGCCCTTTGTGTCCGCGCGCGCGTCGAGGTCGCTGGTCGCGCTGTGGAAGTCGCCGTCCGTCAGTTCGGTGTTCTGCCAGGAAACCGTGGCGCCCTGCCACACCTGGATGGCCGACGGCTGGAAGCCGCTGGCGTCAACACTCACGGCAGCCTGCGCACTGGCAGAGACCTTGGTCAGCGGAACGTCCAGATGCTGCGGCGAATCCACCACGGTCAGCGTCCAACTGCGGTATGGTTGGTACAGCGCATCGCCGGCGACGGTAATGCGGTAGTTGCCAGGCGGCGTGAAGAAGCTGTAGTAGCCATCCACCCCGGTCACCTGCGGGTTGATCTGCGCCTCGTACAGCTCGGCCGGCCAGCGGTTCCAGTTGCCGCTGTCGTCCTCCTCCAGCGCAGTCACAGTGCGACCTTGCAGGTTGACGATCGGTGCAGTCTTGTCCACGCCGGCGTCTACGTCGAAGACGTAGCCGTCCGGGTCAATCAGGCCGCTGCCATCGCCCGTGGAGGTTGTGCCGTCGCACGTGCAGGCCAGGAAGATCGGCTCGCTGGGGTTGGAGGCCGGCGGGATGACCGTCTGGAACCAGCCGCCGCCGATGTGGCTCATGACGTATGGCGTGATGCCAACCGTCAGCGTGACCTGCGCGGTGGCCGGGTCTGTGCAGCAGACATGCACGTCCACGGTGTAGGTGAAGGGCGGGCGCAGGCGCACGGTCCATCCCGTGGGATCGGCCCGTCCCGACCCGTTCATGATGTGTTGCACATAGGGCGAGCCGCCGTAGTAGGCCGTGAAGGTCAGGGAGAGCGGGTCCCAGGTCAGCGTGCTGTCAACGATCAGCACCACGGTGGGCGAAGGCGGGCTGCTGTTGGCGCCCAGGCGAGCCACCGCGTAGATGGAATGAGCGCCATCGGTCAGACCCGTCACCGGCAAGCTCCAGTTGCCACTCCCATCGGTTGTGGCGGTGCCAACCAGGCCGCCGTCCACGTAGACATCTACCACGGTGCCCACCAGGCTGACGCCGGTGACGGTGACATCGCCCGTGCAGGTCGTGCCAGGCAGCGGCCAGGTGATGTGCGGCGGCAGCAGC
>JAYRVL010000326.1:0-2465 GCA_041918575.1 Anaerolineae bacterium
GTACTTTCATTGAAATGAACTCCTCGGAATGAACTCCTCGGAATGAACTCCTCGGAATGAACTCCTCGGAATGAACTCCTCGGAATGAACTCCTCACAAGCAGACTACATGCGCATCATCCTGAAAAAAGCCTGCTCGGTTTCGACGACCTCCGGCGGCAAGACATCGAGGCTGCCAAGCAGGCTGGCCCACAAGAAGGCCAGGCACAGTTTTTCCAGGTATTCACAGGCATAGAGCGCGGCGCGTAGATCACGGCCCACGGCAATGGCGCCGTGATTGGCGAGCAGACAGGCGCTGCGCTCGCCCAGGGCCAGCACCGCGGCCGCGGCCAGTTCATCGCTGCCCGACATGGCATGGCCGGCCACTTCGATCTGCCCACCCAGGTAGATCATCTGGTCTTCGAGAATGGGTGGAATGGGCCGGCCGATGACCGCGGCCGCACTGACGTAACGGGGATGGGCATGGATGACAGCCTGCACCTCCGGCCGCGCCTGGTAGACGCCGACGTGCAGCATCAGCTCGGAAGATGGAATCCCCTCGCCGGCCGTCACATCGCCCTCGAACGTCGCAATCACGATGTCAGCCGGGGTCAAGTCCTCGGTGTAACGACGGTTGGGCGTGATCGCCAGCAGTTCGTCGCCCACACGCTGACTGACATTGCCGGAGCTGCCCACGGTCAGACGCTTTGCCAACAACTGCTGCGCCGCCTGTAACACGCGCTGCCGCGCATCCAGCCATTCCATCACGTGACGCCTCCTGTGCGTAGCAGACGGGAAGGACACAGCCCGTCACCCGTATTGTACCACACTTTGCGCACCGTGAGACTAGCCAATGATGCGCCCCATGGTTTCAAGTTGTTCCCTGGCCTGCTGCCAGCGCTCGTACAGATCGAGATACTCGGCCACGGCCACGCGCGACGGGATAATGGTGCTATCGTCGCCGGTCATGGCGGCTGCGGCCGTTGCCAGGTCAGGATAAAGCCCTGCGCCGACGGCCGCGCTGATCGCCGCGCCGCGGCTGCTGGCATCGGGCAGCGCGCTGACGCGCAGCGGCCGACCCAGCACATCGGCCAGCATCTGCGTCCACACACGGCTGCGGGTCAGGCCGCCGCCCACCGCCGCCTGCACGACCGGCGTCTGGCCCAGGTCGGTCACCAATTCCAGGTTGGCGCGGGCGGCAAAGGCGATGTTCTCCAGGCAGGCGCGGGCCAGGTGTTCGCGGCGCACCTCAATGAAGTCCGCGCCCAGCGGCATGAGCAGCCCGCCCCAGGCCAGCCCCATCTCCGCCGCGTTCATCGGCTGTGGTCCCAGGAAGGCCAGCACGCCGCCCGCGCCGGGGTCAACCGACGCGGCCATCTCCTCCAGACCCGCAAAATCATGCCGGCCGCACATCACCTCGGCCAGCCAGGCATAGGCGCGACCGGCCGGCCCCGCGTTGCCCTCCAGCACCCAGCGGCCCGGCAGCGCATGGGGGCCAACCCACAACCGGCGCCGGGCGTCGAGCGCCGCGGCCGTCACCTGCTGCACCGGCATACTCCAACCGGCCAGGATGCCCACCTCGCCGGGCGCGGTCATGCCCATACCCAGCAGGCCCATCTGCGTGTCTGCGCCGCCCATCACCACCGGCATTCCGGCCGCCAATCCGAGCTGCGCCGCGGCCGCCGGCGACACTGCGCCCACCACCGCGCCTGTGGCCTGCACGGGCGGAAAGAGCGCGGCCGGCAGGGCCAGGGCGTCCATCAGCTCGGCCGACCAGGCGCCCTGCCGGATGTCAAAGAGCTGCGTGTCGGCCGCGGCGCTTGGCTCCGTGCAGCGCACCCCGCTCAGGCAAAAAATCAGCCAATCGCTAATCGTCAGCAGGGTGGCGAAGCGGCCGAACAGGTCAGGCTGCTGTTCACGAAACCACTGCAAGCGCGCCGGCGCAAAGATCAGGGCCGGCCCGTGTCCGCTGATGGCCGCCAGGCGCTCGCCGCAGGTCTCCTCCAGCGCCGCGGCCTGGTAAACCCCGCGCAAATCCTGGATCGGTCCGGCATAGAGCGCCGCGCCGGCCCTATCCAGGATCACCAGGCCGCCGCGCTGGCCGGTCACGCTGACCGCGGCCACCTGGCGGGCCGGGACATTGGCCTGCGCCAGCGCCTGCCGCGCCAGCCCGGCCAGGATGTTCCAGAAACGGCCCGCGTCGAAGGCCCGTCCCCACGGCGCGGCGTCGGTCGGCCTCTCGTAATCCCAGGCCACGGCCGCCACCGCCAACTGCCGGCCCATCCCATCGAAGATCGCCGCCCGCCCGCCGCTCGTGCCGGCGTCGAGGGTCAAAAAATAAAATCCCGAATGCATTTGCGTCCTGACGTCCCTGCGCCCTTGCGTTGAAAAACCTCTTCACTCACGACCTGACTACACGAAGCACCACCCATATACCGACTTCTCACCCCTCTGCGCCCTTGCGTCCTTGCGCCCTTGCGTTGAAAA
>JAYRVL010000327.1:0-4786 GCA_041918575.1 Anaerolineae bacterium
CTGCAGGCCGATTTGGACAGGATGAACAGGATGTACAGGATTCTTGCTCTGTGGTGTGCAAAACTATCGGCACGAGAGTTCGAATATCCTGTCAATCCTGTGAATCCTGTCTGAATTCCAGGCAGACCCAGCAGTTACGTTCTCTGTCTGTTCGTATCTTTTTTTCTAACGTTTGCCATCCCGCCAAGCAGGCGCGCATGGCGCTCAGACGGCTTGGCTTTCAGCGGCGCCATGCAGAGCAGCAAGCAACGCCGAACGCGGGGATTGCCCTTCAGCGCAGGGGGGAGCCCAGGGCGTTGGGCCTGCGCGGTCAGTCGGTCGCGCCGCGGTCGCGCAGGCCCCCCACAGTCTCATAACGACATCCCCCTCACAGGGCGCCGTGGACAGACACACACTACAAAACGTGTTGGACATCATGCGACTTGATCCTCCGTGACGAGCTTCTTGCCGGTCAACTGCAGGAAGACTTCCTCCAGGCTCGGCACATGACCGTTGATCTGCGGAATGCTCTGCTTGAGCCGCTCCGGCGTGTCCAACGCCACGATATTGCCGCCGTCAATGATGGCGATGCGGTCGCACAGCACGTCCGCTTCCATCATATCGTGCGTCGTCAACAGGATCGTGGCGTCGTGCGTGTCGCGTAGTTCACGCACAAAAGCCTGCACTTCCCGCTTCGAACGAGGATCGAGGCCGGTCGTTGGCTCATCCAACAGCAGCAGAATCGGGTGCGTCAGGAATGCCCGCGCAATCGCGACCTTCTGCTGCATGCCGCGTGACATCTCTTCCATCGGCTGAAAGATCGCCTTCTCCTCCAGACCCAGGCGCAGCAGAATGCTCCTGGCCTGGCGCCGCGCCTCGCTGGCTGACACGCCATAGAGCCGCGCGCCGTAGAGAAGATTCTCCATCGGCGAAAGCTTCTTGAAGAAGCTGGCTTCCACCGAGACCCGGTTGAGCAGACGCTGCGCCGCCATCGGGTCTTTGACCACATCATGTCCAAAAACGTTGATCCGGCCGTCGTCAGGGATGAGCAGGGTGGCAATCAGACGAATCAGGGTGGACTTGCCGCTGCCGTTTGGCCCCAGCACGCCGAAGATCTCTCCGCGCGGCACACTGAAGCTCACGCGATTGACCGCCACCGTTTGCTTCGACTTGCCGTTGACATGTCCGTTGGTCGCGCCGGGGACCGCGTCATGACCGTTGCGGCTCTTGACGAACGGGAGTGAAAAACCAGACCCTTGTTTGCCAAACATCTTCAGGGCGCCGTCAACCTGTAAAGCTATCTCGAGACTCATACGTTCCTCCTCGTATCCTGGAGACGCCTACCGACGTCCCTTCACCGCACCATGTTTTTGATTCACAAGCCCCCTGGGAGTGGGCAACAAAAAAGCCGTGGAAATAAACCCCTCCACGGCTCCCCACGCGCCGATGCGCAGGCATCAGGCAACAAAAAAGCCGTGGAGCGAGACGTTCGCCCACGGCCTGGATGTACACGACACAAAAATTGCGTTATGTCAACCTGACAAAGGGCGCACGTCGAACGCGCAGAACGACATCACCACCGCTGGTGATACGGATACGATACACAACCGTGCGGAGGATGGTCATGTGATTCATCAACGTACACTCCCCTTTCTGGAAGATGACTGAAAAAGTCGGCGGCTTCTTTTGCCAAACCGTAAGCGTGATTCTAGCACACTCTCCCATAAGTTGTCAAACTAGATACCAGGCAAAAATCAGTGAACACGCGCGTTTCCACGTGGTCTCCGGCGATGCGGCTGCGTAACAGGCGGGTTGGCCTCGCCGTCAGTCAGACTGACACCTCATCTACACACACACTTTTTCCATGACGACACGACGCCCCCAAGAGACCGTCTCCCGCTGAATGACGCCCACGCTCTCAGTGACTGAACACATCAAAGCTATCCACTCAGCGCCGGGGGTGTTTCTAATTGACTTACTCAGTTCTCGAACACCAGGAGAGTACGACCATGTTTTTCATCCGCTCATGGCAGATCCACAAGGTCTGCGCCATTTGTTTCATGCTTGCTTTGCTCATGATGATCCTTGCGGCCGGGCAGACGCTTTCGGCCGCTGCAGGGGTCATGGCTTCGGCGCCATCGCAGCGCGACCCGGAAACGCCCATTCACGCCGCGTTGACCCTGCAGACGCCGGCTGCGCTCGATCAACCGGTCGAACTAACCTGCCAGGTTTCCAGCACGCAGGACGCCCCCACGACCACGGCCCAAATCGAGTTGCCGGACAATGTTGCGCTGCGCCAGGGGAGCCTAACCTGGCAGGGCGATCTAGCCGCCAATCAACCGATCGAGATTGCGGTCACGGTGATCTTCACCGCGCCGGGCGATACCGCCATTCTGTGCCGCGCCCGGCAACGGCTGGACGCCAGGAACAGTTGGGGAGACCTGGCCGCGCTTTATCTTTCGGTCAGCGCGGCGGAGATCAAGGCGGGCTTTGCGCCAATCCCGGTGAGCGAGCGCGTCCACGGCGGCGGCTTACAGCGGCCGGGCGATGGTCGTCTCCTGCCCGACGCCCCCGCGTCCTATCCGGATCCCAATCGGATCGTCGCGGCGCCGCCGGCCAACAATGCGTTGCCTCCGCCGGCCGCGCCGTCAGCGCTCGCTGCGCCGGCGTCTTCCTCGAACCCCAAGGACCAACCGCAGGCGTTGCCTGCCGCGCCGGCGCCGCTTCCTGCCCCGCCGGCCGCACCAGCCAATCCAGACTCGGTCGTGGTTCCGAACAGCTTGACCGTGACCGGTAACTGGGCCTACTTCGACCGCGATGATAACTACGTGGGCGCGCTGGAGTTTCTGGTCGAGTTGGTGCGCGGGGACAACTACGCCCACCTGGCCTGGTGCTTCACCGACCTGAACGGCAACTACGCTTGCGGTCCGGTCGCCAACCCCGGCGGCGTTGGCGTGCGCACGCTGCTGTACTCTTGGACCAACTACAACCCCAACCCCGACATCCTGGCGGTTGTCAATCCGGACTGGGGCGTCTCCAATGCCATTGGCAACACCTTTCGCACTCAGACCGGCGTGGCTGTTTTTTCTGATGGCACGCACGACATCGGCGCGTGGTATGTATTCAACAACGACAATTACGAACGCGCCTACTGGACGCAGCGCGATCTCAATGACACCTGGCGCCACCTCGCGTTCAACGGCGGCGGCGGTATGGCCGGGCCCAATACGACCCAGTGGAAGATTGACAGCGCCGACGGCACCTACTATAACCCCGGCGGCAACGTTCACCTGATGGGCGTTGATCCACTTTCGGCCAAAGGCACGGTCGCCAAGCACGAGTACAGCCACAACATCATGTACAACATCTATGGCAACTACATGCCGCCCAATCCAAACTGCAATCCCCACGGCATTCCGGGCGCCAGCAGCCAGGGCTGCGCCTGGACCGAGGGCTGGGCCGAGTTCGTGCCTGCGGTCGTCAACAACGATCCGACGTTCTACTGGCCCGATGGCGGCTCGCTGGGCCTGGAGTACCCAACCTGGGGCACCTTCGGCTGGAACAACGGCGACACGGTGGAAGGTCGCGTCGCGGGCGCGCTGTGGGATATGTACGACAGCAACAACGATGGCGACGACATCTACAGCGAAGGACTCTTTTCCACCTTCTGGGATGTCTCATACAACGCCAACAACGACATCTTCTCGCAGTTCTGGAGTTCATGGCGCAGTCGCGGGCACAACAACAGCAGCGGCGGCCCCATCATGGGCATGTACCAGAACACGATCAACTACCGCAGCAATCCGTTCAACGACGATTTTTCCTCGTCCTGGGTGATCGGAGCGGTTCCGTTCTACGCCACCTCGTGGAACGTCACCGGCGCCACCACGCAGGGGTTCGACCCCTTCACCACCTGCGGTTCGATTACCACCCCGCGCCAGAGCCGCAGCGTCTGGTTCAGCTTCACCCCGCCCATGACCGGCAACTACAACATCAACACCATCGGCAGTGATTACGACACGGTCATCTCGGTGTGGACCGGATCGTGGGGTTTCCTGACCAGCCAGGGCTGTGACGACGACAGCGGCGGCAACTGGACCTCGTCATTGAACCTGACACTCTACGGCAACACCACCTACTACATCGAAGCCATGAGCTACGGCGACAGCAGCGGCGGCTGGCTCGACCTGGCGATGACGCTGCTCCCGCCGCCGAACGACGACTTCGATTTTTCCTTCTTCACCTACAGCGGCTACACGGACTACGAAAACACGACCAATGCCACGACGGCGTTCGATGATCCATCCTTCACTTGCAGTTCGTTCAGCGGTCAAGGCTCGCACAGCGTCTGGTACTGGATCAACTCGCCCTACCGCCGCATCTTGACCGCCAACACCCTGACCAGCTCGTACGACACCGTGCTTGGCATCTTCACCGGCAGTCGCGGCGCGCTGACCCTGGTCGCGTGCAACGATGACACCGCCGGCGTCTTGCAGTCCGAAGTTCAGGTTCCCCTGCAGACCGGCGTCAACTATTACATCGAAGCGTTGGGTTACGGCGCCGCCAGCGGTGCACTCAACTTCCTCGTTGGCCTGGGGCCAATCTGCCCGGACTTCACCGCCCCGGCCGGCGTTGGCGTCGAGGACATCTCCCTGATTGCCGGCCTTTGGGGACAATATCAAGGCCCGCCCTACGACTACGATGACGACGGCGTGATTACCATCTACGACATCACCCAGGTCACGCCGCTGTGGGGCCAGGACTGCCTGGGGGTGATCGCCCCGCCCGAAGCCCCCTCCAAACCGTA
>JAYRVL010000328.1:0-3959 GCA_041918575.1 Anaerolineae bacterium
GGCACGGTCACGGTCACGGTCACGGTCACGGTCACGGGCAAGGGCACGGGCAAGGGCAAGGTCACGGTCACTCAAGGCCAAAAATGTCGCGAAAACGGCCCGCGTCTGCGCGCCGTTTTCGCGACGCCGGCCGATCAGGCGTGCCGGCCCCGCCGGGTCGCCACAGGCAGCCAGAGCCAGGCAGGCATCACGCGCACCGGCTGACTCACTCTCTGTCAAGGCTGCCCGCCACAGCGCCCCAAGCGCTACCAGCGGACCTTCCCGGCGGCGCACCGCGGCCAGAATAGCTTGCGTCCAGGGTGAATCCCGCTGGATGTGGACAGTATCCCAGGGCGCGGCAGGCCGCAGGTAGAGGGCGCGCACCACCTCACGCCAGGCCGTGTCTTCCCCTATGGCCGGCCACAGCGCCGGGTCAGCCGCCACCGCGTCGCGAAATGCCAGCGGCGCCGCCGCCAACAGCTCCGGCCTATCCGCCTGCACTCTGTCGAGCGCCAGCAGCATGGCGGCCGCCGGCCCGGCATACCGCTGCCAACTGTCGCTGATAGCCCGCACGATAGGCGGTGAGTACCAGTTATGCTCCAGCACAAGCGAAAGGGCCGCCAGCCGCCGCTCGTAGTCGTCGTCGCCAATGGCCGCCACCACCAGAGGCTCGACCGCCGCGCGCACCTGCGCGTGTTCAGCCAGGGGCGCAAACGCCGCCACCAACCGGCCGCGCAAAAACGCCGCGCCCTGGCGCCGCTCGACGTCGGCCAGCGCATCGAGCAGGGTGGCCGCTGCCGTCGCCAGCATATCTTCCGGCAACCGCTCGCAGTCCGGCGTCGCCGCCGCCAGCAGCAGCGCCCCACGCGGCAGCACCGCCGCCGCCGGATCAGGCGCCGCCAGCACGGCCCCAAAGGCGGCGCGCCGACCGGCGGCTGTGCCGTGCCTGGCGCTGCCCACGATTCCCAGCGCCAGCAGCACCGGCTCGCGCCACGTCGGGTCGAGCGCGTGAGCAGCCAGCCGCTGCAGCAGGGTGTGGGGGTCGGCGGCCATGTCGACGGCGGCAAAATACTCTTGCAGCGACCGGTGCAAGAAAGCGTAAACCCCGGTGCCGCGTTCGACCAGAAAACCGGAGAGATCGCGCGCGGCCTGCAGCACGGCTTCCACCTGATCAGCGCGCGGCAGCACTGTGCGCAGCGCCTCCCGCACGTCCTCCTCCTCGACATAGCCCGCGGCGCTCTGGCCGTGAACAAACGTCGCCAGGGCGCCCAGCGCCCGCTGCAGCGAAATGAAAGTCACACCCACTGCGTCCCACTGCACCTCGCGCTGCTCATACAGGCGGCGGGCCGCCTCTTCAAACAGGGCCACGCGCCGTGACGGCAGGGTGCGGTTGCTGCGCGTGTAAACGTCAGCCAGAATGGTGAGCAGCAACGGGTTGCCGGCCAGACTACGCACGCCGGGGTGGCTATGGTTGAAGATTGCCCCGGCCAACTCCTGCGCAGCGGCGTCGGGGTCGTCCACCCGGGGGGTGGGCTGGCTGTACTGGTGGACCATCCAGGCCCGGCAAAAGGCCCGGATGGCCGGCTCGTCTAGAGCGTCGACGGTGTAATGCGGCAGGTAGGTGAGCGGCTGGAATTGGTAACCTACCACGCGCGACGTCAGGACAACCGGAATCCTGGCATATTCGGTGATAAAGGCCTGGATGGCGGCCATGACCTGGCGACGCTGGTCGAGATCGCTGACCTCATCCAGGCCGTCGAGGATGAGCAATACGTCACCAGCCTCCAGCGCCTCCCGGCACAGGCCGCTAAGGCACTCCGGTGTTAGCGCGGCCGGGCGGTCGCGATCCGTGTCAAGCTGGTGACCGACGAAGTCAAGCAATGACACATCCCGGCTGTCTTTACCCAGCTCCTTAGGCCAGCGGGCGCGCGCGTAATCCGCCATCCGAATGAGCACCGGCAGGCGCGCCGGCCCCAGATCCAGCTCAGTCTGCGCATCCTGGCCGGGCTGGACGGCATCAGCCGCTACCCGCACGCGCGCCACGCCAGCCCGCCGCGCCCGCGCAAACTGCAGCGCCAGCCACTGGCACAGAGTCGATTTGCCCATGCCCGGATCGCCGAGGATGACGACGTGCGGGTGGCGCTGGACGACCTGGGCTAGATTGAGGGACTGCCGGTCGCGTTGGCCAAACTGCATCTCCCAGTCACGCGCCTCCAGCATTTTCATGCCACGTCGGGTGTATACCTGCCGATAGAGGGCAGCCCGCTCATAGGGGGACAATCGGGCGCCGTGCTGCGCCTCCAGGGCGCGGATTTCGGCCTCTACCGTCTCGAGGTAGACATCATGTTCAGCCTGCCGCTCGGTGGCCATCATCTGGTCGGCGCGTAGCGAGATGTAGAGACGTTCCAGCGGAGCCGTAGCGCCATCAGGCAAGCGAAGGGTCCCGTGGGTGTCCTGCAGGTAATCGAGGTAGGCGGTGATGTCGTCAGGGCCGTGGGAGTCGGGCCACAGGCGCGTGGGTGGGTGCTGCCGTATCAGCGTGTCGGCGGGCGTGGCATAGGCAAAACGGGCGCGCGCGCTTTTGTCCACGTAATCGGTCATCATGCCTACCACGCGGTTGGCTTGCACGTCGAGTACCGGCGCGCCGCTCATGCCCGGAATGACATCGTCCCCTTCCAAGCGCAGGAGCGGGCCGGCCACACCCCGCCGCCGCACGGTGTGACCCAATCCCCCGCCAGCGTCGTGTTCAAGGCGATCGGCAACCGGCGCGCAACCAAAGCTGATGAAGCGATGGGTTTGGCGCCCTTCGGCCGTGCCCAGGACGACCGGGCGCGCGGCCGGGTGCGTGTAGGCTAACTGCAAGAAGGCGATGTCGTCCCCGCTGCCGCCACGCGCCGACCAGCCGTCGCTCAGGACAAGAGCGGAGATGGGCGTCTGGTCCAGAACGAATTCGACGGTGACGGTGTCGCCGGGGGCATGGCCGGCCTGGCTGATGACGTGGGCGCAGGTGACGACGCACGTCGGACTGATGAGAAAACCGGTGCCGGCGGTGTCACCGTTCGGCTTCAAAATGCGGAGCACACTGTCCTTGAGGTTTTGCATCTTATATTCTGCCAGCAGGTGTGAACGTGTTTGCCACTGCGCACGCCGAGGCTATCACGACGCCTTACCAGTGTACTCTGCCCGGCCGGATCTGTCGATTGCTTTAGCCTAATGAACTTGTGGAAATGTGCCCGGGTCACCTGCGAGGTTACAGTCAGGTAGGCAGGGCAGCCGGCGAAACGCGGCAAGTTGTCGCGCCGGCGTGGGGGAGGGCAGGCTGGGAGTGGGTTTCGGCCGAAAAGCCCGGCAAAGGGAAAGATTCGGCCGAAACCCCCGCCATATGGCGGCCAAAAGCGGGGTCTCTTCATATTATAGTGGACCCCTTTCCGCCACCCCGCCCGCGCCCGCGCTCAGACCGGCGTCACCAACAGCTGCAAATTGCCGTCGCGCGTCGCGGCGCAGTACGTCACCCGCAAACGCTCGCTCGTCAGCCAGGCTTCTTGCCCCTGCTTGACGTAGCCCAGCAAATTGCCTTGCGCCGTCAGCAGCACCAGCCGCTCGCCCCGCGTCGCCACGGCCAACTCCTGCCCGACGAACCGCGGGGCCAGGCCGGCCAGTTGCCGCTTGGCCTGCTGCGCCGTCGCCTTCGATACCGCCCCCATCCCGTCCGGCGTCCCCGGCTGCCGCGCGCGCAACCAGTTGTACCAGCAACCGTTCAGCGTCAACGGGATAGCCGTGGCCGGCGGCGGCGCGTCCCGAAAGTACAACACCGCCCCGGCCGACGTCCACACCGGCTCGCCCAACAGCCCCAGCGCCCGCAAAGCCGCCAGCGTGCGTTGGGCCAAACACGCCGCGCCCGACGCCGGCCCGATTTGCCACAGAATATCGTCGGCCTGCGGATGGGCCAGGCCGCCGCCGTAGAGATGGGTGATGAGCCC
>JAYRVL010000329.1:0-2379 GCA_041918575.1 Anaerolineae bacterium
AGGATGATGGCCGCCGGCTTTGTGAGTGAGGCGCTCTACACGGTGGATGAGACCGCCGGTTACTTCGCCTTCGTCCGCTGGAGTTACGCCTTGGCCCTGCGCTACAGCCGCCTGCTGGCGCGGCCGGCGTTGGCCGGTCTGCGCAGTGGCCTCATCGGATTTTTCCGCAAACCGCCTTTGGCGCCCTCGCCCAACGATGGTACAATGAAAAGGCCCTTTGAATCAAGAGACTAGCCCCGGAGGAAGTATCGTCAATGGATATCCGATTTGGAACCGATGGCTGGCGCGCCGTCATCAGCGACACCTTCACCTTTGCCAATGTGCGCCTGGTCGCGCAGGCCATTGCTGATGTCGTCTGCCAGCAGTACCCCGATGTTGCCCCTGTGCGCATGGTGGTTGGTTTCGACACGCGTTTTTTGTCCGACCGCTACGCGCGCGAGGTGGCCTGTGTCCTGGCTGCGAACGGCATCCAGGTTGACCTGACTCATGCAGACACGCCCACGCCGGTGGTTTCGCACGCCATTGTGCTGCACCGGGCGCAAGGCGGCGTCATGATCACGGCCAGCCACAACCCGCCGCGCTACAACGGCATCAAATTCAAGGCGGCGTATGGCGGCTCAGCCTCGCCGGCCGACTGCAAACGGGTGGAGGCGCGGCTGCTGCAAAACGAGCAGGGGGACCGCAAACCGCTGATTCTGGATTTCGACGAGGCCCATGCGCAGGGCCTGATCCGGCGCTTCGACCCGCGGCCGGCCTATCGCGATCACCTGGCGACCCTGGTGGATTTCGAGACGATTGGGCGCGGCGGGCTGCGTGTGGTGGTAGACGCCATGTACGGCGCCGGCCGCGGCTATCTGGCCGAATTCCTGCGCGACGCGGGCGCTGAGGTGGTTGAACTGCGCGGGGAGATGAACCCCGGCTTCAACGGCATTCATCCCGAACCGATCGAGCGCTACTTGCAGCCGTTGGCCGAAGCCCTGACCGGCGGCGACTGGCATCTGGGCCTGGCGACCGACGGCGACGCTGACCGTATCGGCGCGATGGCGCCGGATGGCCGCTTCATTGACCCGCATGTCATCATCTCGCTCAGCCTGCGCTACCTGATCGAGCAGCGCCAGCAGCGTGGCATGGTGGTCAAGACCGTTTCCACCACCCAGATGATCAATCGCCTGGCGGCGCGCTATGGCCTGGAGCTGCGCGAGACGCCGGTGGGATTCAACCACATCAGCGACCTGATGATGAATCACGATGTCTTGATCGGCGGCGAGGAGTCGGGCGGGATCAGCATCAAGGGCCACATCCCAGAAGGCGATGGCGTACTGATGGGGATGCTCCTGGCGGAGATGGTGGCCGCGCGCGGCGGCGACTGCCAGGCGCTGTTGAACGACCTGGTGGAAGCGGTCGGCGCGTTCTACTACGCGCGCAACGACTTTCAACTGCGCACCGTCAACGGCCGGCCGCCCTTCACCAAGGGCGAAATGGTGCAGCGGCTGACGCAGTCTCCGCCCGCGGCCCTGGCCGGAATGCCGGTGGCCCGTGTGCTGACCAACGACGGGGTCAAGTACATGCTGCAGGACGACAGTTGGCTGCTCATTCGTCCATCCGGCACCGAACCAGTGCTGCGCATGTACGCGGAGGCGCGCAGCGCGGACATGGTCGCCTCACTGCTCAAGGCCGGCGAGAGCCTGGCGCCGCCGCCGGGCCGATCGAACGGGAATCACTGACTTGTGTCGTCATGAATGAGTTGAGTGAATTCACGGGCTGCTGAAAAACAAGAACCGCGCCATCAGGACGCGGTTCTTGTTTCGTAGCTGCTCAGGCCGCGCGCCGCTGCGGGCGAGCAATTGACGGCGCCGCAAGCTAGAGGCTTGCGTTACAAGGCTGTTTCATGGCGCAGGCGCGCCATCAGGCGCTGACGGAACCCGGTCGGAGGCGCCGCGCCATCCTGGCCTGTCATGGCGCGACGGGTCCAGGTCAAGCTGGAACGGCAACGCAGGCAGACCGCCAGGTGGTCATGGATCAGTCGAATTTCGTCGCGGGTGGCAAGGTTATCGAGGAAAGTCGCGTAGAGAGATTCCAATTGCTCGCAGGTCACCATTCGCCTCATGTTGATTGTTTCACGCCTTGCTGCATTTGCCGCCTCATAGTTGCGTTGACTCGTTCTATTGCTGTAGACGGGAATATAACGAAATTGTCACACGATCGCGTCAGCCCGGTGTGATTGCTGTGACGTTGCGGATGATTGACGCTAGTCTGAATCGGCTTTATAATGTACCTGATCGAGGCGTTCATGAAACGATCATCTGGAGCAACGAATGTCACCGCACAAATCACAACCACCGCGCAGGCGTACCATCGAGCATGGGGAGAAGAGGGGGA
>JAYRVL010000330.1:0-4779 GCA_041918575.1 Anaerolineae bacterium
GAGCAGTTCCGCCGGGTTGGGCGGCAACGGACCGGCGGTCAACACGCGCAAACCAGGAATTTGAGTCTCCTGCAGCAGGCCCTCGCTGGAAGGATGATCGGCCAGCAGGGCGCTGGTCACACCGACGTTGTTGGTGAGATTGAACACACGATGCAGGCGCGGGCGGTGCAGGTCGGTATCTACCAGGATGACCTGCCGGCCGGCGCGCGCCACGGCTGCGGCCAGATTGGAGGAGGTCATGGACTTGCCTTCGGATGGCGCCGGGCTGGTGACCATCAGCGTGCGCAGGGGGCGGTCCACGGAGGCGAACTGCAAATTGGTGCGCAGCACGCGGTAGGCCTCGGTGGTGGCGGAGTGGTCGTTGATGAGAGGGGCCAGCTCACGGCCGGGCGCTGCGTCATCCATGACCGGCACTGCGCCCAGGGTAGTCAAGCCTAACGTCTTTTGCACCACCTCCGGACTCTTGAAGGTGTCGTCCAGGTATTCGAGCAGGTAAGCAGCCGCCGCTGCGAGCACAAAGGCCACGCCGGCCGCCAACAGGATGATGATGATCCCGTCAGGCCCGATCGGTGAGTTTGGCGGTTGGGCCGCCTCGATCACGCTCAGTTGGTTGAGCGCGCCGCGCTGGGTGTTGGCCAGCAGCGCGGCATAGTTGGACTGCAGGGAGTTGAGTTTCTGCTGCAAGCCCGTGATCAACGCCTGGGTATCTGCAATCTGGCGGGCGCTGAAGAGACCGCCCAACTCCTCTTGCTTCTTGGCAACTTCCTGCTGCGTGTCGGTGATCTTGACCTGGAGATCATCCAGTTGTTTGTTGATGAACGCCTGGCGGTCCTGCGTCGTTTGATCGGAAGCCGTGGGCGTCTGCAGGATCAACTGTTTGGCCAATTCGTTAGCCACTGACGCGGCCCGTTCGGGGTTGGAATCGGTGACCACGATTTCCATGAGCTGGGTGTTGGGCACCACACGCACGCCGTACTCCGGCAGCGATTTGAGGTTGAGGGCCTTCGCCGTGGCGCGACGCACCGTGCTGCGCTTGGCAATGTCGGTGTAGGTGGTGGCCAGTTGCTGCGTCAAGAAGAACTCGTTGCCGCTCGGGTTTGGATTCTCGATGGCGCGACCAACAAGCAGCGTCACTCGCGCCTGGTAAATCGGCGCCTGGCGGCTGGTGATGACATAGCTAGATGCAACAGCGATGGCAGTCGCTGCCAGCAACAACCACCACCAACGGCGCAGGGGAAGCAGATAATCTTTCAGTTCCACAATGATGCCTCACAGCCAATACAGATACGGAGATTATAGCGCACATCCGGCAATTGTGCCACTACGTCACCACCATCTACTTGAGCCAAATCGGATCCCAATCCTGATAGGGAGAGCTAATCAAGATTCGTTGATTGCTGCCGTCGGCATTCATGATCCACAACTGGCGTCGCCCGGTGTCACGATTCGACCAGAAAACGATTTGATTGCCGTCGGGCGACCATGACGGATGCTTGTCCCACTCCCAACTGTTGATGGTC
The DNA here is from genome assembly GCA_041918575.1 of Anaerolineae bacterium. Classification (GTDB taxonomy): domain Bacteria; phylum Chloroflexota; class Anaerolineae; order SSC4; family Amarolineaceae; genus Amarolinea. The sequence continues at coordinate 1,521 of JAYRVL010000330.1, forward strand.
AGTCGCCTTAGATCGCTGCCATCCACATTGATGACGAAAATCTCGTCATTGCCAGGATTCTGCGAGACGAACGCGATGCGGTCGCCACGCGGGGAGAAGGCGGGGTCGAAACTCCAGCCGCTGCCATTGGTCAACTGGCGCGTGGTGTTGAACTCATTGTCCTGCAGATGGATTTGCGGCACGCCCACCGTATCGTTCTGCACATAGGCCCGATAGCGGTCATTGGTCGAACGCATCTCGTTGCGCTGAGCCGTGTTGAAGGGCCAGCCCTGCGTCACCCAAACGAGGCGGTTCACCGAGAGGTCAATCATATAGTATTCGGTGACTTCCTGACGATCGCTGCGGAAGAGGATGTTGCCAATCATCGCGCGCGGCAGAGACGCCGGCGCTGTGGGGGTCGCGGTGGCCTGCGGGGTAGGGGTAACGCGATCCAGGTAGACCAGCAGCGGCAGGGGCGTGGGGGTGATTGGGATGTAGGGCAGGGGGGTGTAGGTGCCTGTGGTCACCGCCACCGCGGTGGCTTGCGCCGCGCGATAAACTGCGGTAGCGCCGTTGATGGGTGTGGCGGTGGAGGTTGCCACCAGCGGCTGCGGGGTGAAGGGGGTAATCGTGGCAATTACCACGCTGTAGGGGAAAGGAGTGGGAGTGCCGACGGTGCGTGCGTTGACCGTGGCCGCCACAATTTGCGCGGCGGCTGTCAGCACATTTTCAGGAATGACGGTAGGCCGCACGATGATGGGGGTGATGGCGTTGGTCGGAATCGGCGTCAGCGTGCCGGTGATGATGGTCACAGCCGTGGCATAGGCGGCTTGGTAAGTGGCGGTGACGCCGTTGACCGGAACGGGTGTATTGATGACTACCGGCGGCAGGCCGAGCAGGGCCGCGTGCGCCTGGGCCGTGGCCTGATTGCGCGGGGTGGGCGTGGGCGTCACCAGGTTGTAGGGCGTGGGGGTGTTCGTTCCCATCGTGGTTGCCACATAAGTGGCCGTCAGCGCATTGGCCGCAACCGTGAAGATGTTAGCCGGCGTGGGAGGGAGCGTGGCCACGATGAAGTTGCGGGTGGCCGCTGGCGGCGGCGTCGCCGGCGCTGAAGCCAGGCTGAGCACGATTTGAGGTCCATTGCCGCTGGAGGCCGGACCGCTGCCAGAATCCCAGGCAAAAAGCGTGTTGGCGCCGCCAGCCGGTCCCAGGATGCGCACAATGACCGATGTGGCGCCATCAATGACCTGCTGGCCCAGCCAGGTTTGGGCGCCGCTGTCAAGTTCCCAACTGTTGACCTGTCCGCTCTGCAGGTTGGCCGCATCGAGGACAGGGAACAGGCTCACCGGCGCCGGCGCATTGAAAACGGTCTGAAAATCGGCGCGCGGCAGATCGCGTATGGCATCACCGCTCAAAAGCTGCACCGACCAGGCGCCGCCCGCAGCCGCGTCGAAGCGCTGTTCGTTCAAGCCGGCCAGGCGAAGAATGGCCTGGCGAATGGGCGCGCCGCGTGGTACGCGCGTCAGGTCGAAGCGGACGGCCGCAATGAAAACCTGGTCGTCATAGAACCCGGCATAGAGAAACGAATCGCCGAGGTGATTGCCCCGTTCTTCGCTGCTGACCCACCAGCCGGCCTCACCGGGCTGCGCCGGCAGTGTCAACACTTGACCGCCTGCTTCCGGTGTGGGTGTGAAGAAACGGGTGGGAGTGGTTCGATCGGTCACGGGCGCGGCGGCGCTCGGAGTTGGCGTTTCTGTGGCCGCGGCTGCCGCCGCGGCGGCGCTGGTCGGCGCCTCAGTGGCCGTTGCTATGGTGGCGGTTGGGGTCGCCGCTGCCGATGGGAAGAGCGAATCGCGAACGTATATGCCGGTAATAGCCAAGACGACTACGGCAAGCGCTGCCAGCAAGAATGTACGAACTGAAAAAGAACGATTGGTCATGAGAATTTTGTCAACGAAAATTGGAAGTGGATGACGCCGGTTGAGCGTTCGATGTGAGTATACTAAAAAACGGTGGATATGCCAAACCGGTCATGACGCCTGATGGGGACGCAGGCGTCATGACGGCTGTTTTCTGCTCAGTAAGCGCCGCGACTGCGCAGCACGGCGGGCGGCGTTTGGACAAAGAGAATCTGCAGATCGCGCCAGATGGAATAGGTGCGAATGTAGTGCATATCCAGGCGCACCCGTTCTTCGTAGGACACGTCTGAGCGGCCAGAAACCTGCCACAGGCCGGTGATGCCCGGTTTGACGGTCAGCAGGTTGAGCTTGAGGCGGCCGTATTCGCAGCCCTCCTCTTCGGTGATCATGCGCGGGCCGACCAGGCTCATCTGGCCTAACAGAACGTTGAACAACTGCGGGAGTTCATCCAGGCTGAAGCGGCGCAGCCAACGCCCGACGCCGGTGATGCGTGGATCGTACCTGAGTTTGTGCCTGGTCTGCAACTCAATCACGAGCTGAGGATAGCGCGCCAGGATCTCCGAACCATTGACGGCCATCGTGCGGAACTTGAAGGCATCGAACGCTTTGCCGCCCACGCCCAGGACGCGGCGTCGGTAGAGGACCGGGCCCGGCGAATCGAGTTTGATCGCCAACGCCAGCAAGATCATGACCGGCGCAGCAGCAAGCATGGTGATGAGCGCCAGAAGGTAATCGAGCGTCGTCTTGATGATCACCTCGAAGGGATCGAGGCGCAGGCGATTGAGACTGATGAGGGGGACAAAACCCCAGGTGCGCACTTTGACGCCCGTGGTCAGCACCTCGAAAAGGCCGGAGGAGAGATGTAGCTCGGTGTGGGGCAGGGTGGCCAGGTCTTCGTGCAGGTCGAGCAACTGCTCTCGGCGCAGCGCGGTGGTGGCGACGATGACCTCCTGAATTTCAAGGCGCTGAGCAATGGCGGGCAGTTCATCAATCTCGCCGAGCAGGGGGGCGATTTGGGTGCATTCACGCTGTTTGTTTTCGCCATCATGGCTGGCCGGGGTGTCAACGAAGCCGAGGACTTGAACACCCGAACTGACGCTGTGGCGCAGGGTTTGCGCCAGGGCCAGCGCCTCGTTGTTGACGCCGACGATGATGGCAGGCGAAACGAAGTAACCCCATTGGCGCAGTCCGTAGGCGACGCGGCGCAAGGCAAAGCGCGCCGCGCTGACCAAGAGGAAAGAGAGGAGCCAGGCCGTCAGCAGCCAGGCGCGCGCTACCACGAACGTTGGCTCCAGGAAGCTGAAGAGGACGATCGTCATACCGCCGATGGTGCAGGCGTTGAAGGCACGCGCATATTCCGC
>JAYRVL010000331.1:0-1505 GCA_041918575.1 Anaerolineae bacterium
ATGACGGTTGCTGCTGTTGTCGCGCCGCTTGGCCGCCGCTTACAGGTGCTGTTCATCACGGCCTGGTATCCAACCGCGACCGCACCTTACGAGGGTACTTTTGTACGTGAACACGCGCAGGCCGTCGCACGCTTCGATGATGTCGCCGTGCTGCACTGCCCAGAACCGCGCCGGGATTTGCCCCGGCTGTGGCAGGTGGAAACGGAGACCGATCCTGTCTTGACGGCCGATCTACCGACCGTGCGCGCCTTGTATCGCCCAGCGCGCATCCCTAAAGTGTCACTAGGCGTCCATCTGGTCGCCGTCGGACACGCTTTGCGCGCTATGCACCGCGCCGGGTTTCGGCCCGATCTCTTGCATGCGCATGTCTACGATGCAGGGTTCGCCACCGCCATTTTCAGCAAATTATACCGCCTGCCTTACGTAGTCACCGAGCACTTCTCCGCGTTTCCGCGGCATACGCTGCCGCCCCTGGAGGTCTGGAAAGCGCGCATTGCCTTTGGACAGGCGGCCTGGGTGCTGCCGGTGAGCCGTGCGCTGCAGACCGGTATCGAACAGCACGGCCTGCGCGCTCGTTTCCAAATTGTAGGCAACGTGGTGGACAACGAGCTTTTCTACCCGGCGACCACGCGCAGCCCCAATGATCCATTGCGCATCGTGAGCGTGGGTTCGCTGGTGCCCATCAAGGGCATTCCCGATCTGCTGCATGCGCTGCGCCGGCTGCAAGAGACGCCCCTGCGTTGGCGCCTGGATGTCATCGGGGATGGGCCGCAGCGCGCAGCCTATACCGCGCGGGCGGCTGAGCTTGGCTTGGCCAGCCACATCACCTTCCACGGCACGCGGCCGAAAGCAGACGTGGCTGACTTTCTGCGCCAGGCTGACCTCTTCGTGCTGGCCAGCCAGTGGGAGAACATGCCATGCGTTCTGCTCGAAGCGATGGCCTGCGGTGTGCCGATTGTCGCCTCACATGTGGGCGGCATCCCCGAAATTGTGGATGAAGCGGTCGGCATCTTGGTCCCGCCCGGCGATGTTCCCGCCCTGGCCGCAGCGCTGACCGCGGCGCTGACGCAGCCGGAGCGCTTCGATCGGCGCGCCATGACCCAGCGCGCCACCTCCTATTCACCGGCCGCCATTGGCCAAACGTTCGACTCAATCTACCGGAGTGTGCTGACGCGATGAATGTCATGACAAAACTGCCCGCCGTCCCGCTCTTGACGGGAAGGCAAGACTTGATTCTGGCTCGGGCGCGCGGGCGGCGCGTCCTGCACCTGGGCTGCGTAGACGCCGGCCTGCTGCACGGGCGGTTCGCCCGCCAGGAGTTGATGCATCAGAAGCTGGCGGCCGTTGCCTCCGAGCTGTGGGGCGCGGACATTGACCAGGAGGGCATCGCTTTCCTCGCGGCCCAGGGCTTCGATCATCTCATCGCGGGCGACATCTGCGAGCCGCCCATCCTGGCCCGCCTGGCCGGCCAGTCTTTCGACCTGGTCCTGGCCACGGAAGTGGTC
>JAYRVL010000332.1:0-11148 GCA_041918575.1 Anaerolineae bacterium
CCAGACGCCGGCCTCATCCACGCGCAGATCGTTCAATTGGGCGCCCAGCAGCCAGCCGCTCAATTCGCGGTAGGCCACGCCCGCCGCGGTCAGTGTCACATTGTCGGCCTGGGTCAATTCGATGTTCGTGGCAGAGTGGTTGTCCCAGGCATAGAAATAGCAGCGGCTGATGCCGCCGGCCCAGTTGAGCAGGTAGATGCGCGCCAGGTAGGCTGCGCCTGTCTCGTCGCTCAGCGTCTTAGGGCCGGGGATCGCAGGCCGCAGATAACCGCCCTCGCTGTTCCACAGCGGTTTGCTGGCCTGGCCATGCTGCGTCAGGATGGCGCGCACGCTCGGAATGTACCAGGTCGCCAGCGCCTCCGGCGCCTCGCTCAGGTAGAAATGGTAACCGATCACATCCGCGTAGTCGCCGCCGCCCAGCGACAGGTAGTAATCCAGGTAATTCAGGTTGTAGGGACTAGGGCTGAGCACCTGGTTGTCTGGGTTGCTCGTCTTCAAGATGAAGTAGGCCTGACGCGCCAGGTCAACCATTTTTGCGGCGCTGCCCGAAAAGAAAGCGGCGTCGTTGGGTTCGTTCCAAACCTCCCAGTAGCGGATCTTGCCCTGGTAGCGGGTTGCCGCTGCGCGCACCCAGTCCTGCCAGTATTGATCGAGCGCCGGTTCCGCGGCCTGACCAGGCCCGTACGCGCTTGGCTCCGACGGTCGTGCGCTGGCCCAGGCCGGGGTGCGCCCCAGGTTCATGATGACATCCGCGCCGTTGGCGCGCGCCCGGCTGACGTGATCGTCCAACACTTCCCAGTTGAAAACCCCCTTGGCCGGGGCAATATCGGCCCACTGTGCGCCCGCGTCCCAGATGCGCACCGTCCCCAGGCGACCGTTCACGCTCGGCCAGGCGATATCCGGCCGATGGATGTGCATGCCAAAAAAGGTGGACGAGAGCGGCCCCGCCGGCCAAATCGGCAGCGCCTGGCGGCCGGCGATCCCTGTTTCCCCGGTCAGCACGTCAGCGCCCGCAGCGCTGGCGGTCATCGTTGGCGCTTGCCGGGCAGTTTCATAAGTTTGCAGGCGAGGAGAGACGTTGGCTGCAGCCGTAAGAATGAGGAGCAAAGCGCAGAATTGGGACAAATTTCTGAGTTCGAGCAAGTTGGTGATCGTCTCCTAATAACATGTTGACAGTATAACACAGCCGCCCGCCGCGCAACCCTAACAGGTTGCTGACAAAATCTCCATCGAGCCGCTCTACCCCTTCAGTAAGTGGTCAAATCTCATGAGTCGCAATTGTCATTTGGTTCTAAATCGAGTAAAATCTTCGTACGGACGCTTGGTTTTGCTCCTGACTGCGAGCGAGGCGTTGGGCCTATGCACCCCGCGCTGGGCTGCACGAAAGGATGGCCGCCGGCAAGAATGAAAGTGAGGTAAACGAACAGATGCGAGTGGTACTCGGCGGAACTTTTTCTCCGCTGCATGATGGCCACCGGGCACTACTGCGCTATGCTACCAGTCAGGCTACTGAGCTGATCATTGGCGTTACGGTCAACAGCATGGTGCAGGACAAGAAGCACCCGATTGCCCCATTCGCCGAGCGAGTTGCCGGGGTCATGGATTTTGTGCGCTCCCTGGCGCCCGATCTTTCGGTGACGATCGCTCCCCTGCATGACACGTATGGGCACACGGTAAGCGAGGATTATGACCTGCTCGTCGTCTCACCTGAGACGATGACCGGCGCGCTGCGCATCAACTTCAAGCGCCGTGAGGCGGGCAAACCGCCGCTGCGCATCGCTGAGATTGGCTGGGTATTGGCCGAAGACGGATACCCCATCAGCAGCACGCGCATTTGGGCCGGAGAAATTGATGAATATGGTCGCTTTGTCAGGTAGGGACAAACTGACATGAGGATGGTGGCATGACTCTTGGCCGCACTGCGCGCACCTATCGTTTTCTAGACCTGGTCATGGTGCTCTTTGTCACCGTCTTGTTGGTCAGTAACATTGCTTCTTCGGCCAAGATCGTGGATTGGGGCGTTTCTCTGCCGGCATGGCTGGGCGGGCTGCCGCTGGCCTTCGACGCAGGCACGCTGCTTTTCCCCATTTCCTATATTTTTGGCGACGTGCTCACCGAGGTTTACGGCTATCGTCGCTCACGGCGTGTCATCTGGGTGGGCTTTGGCGCGGCCATTCTGATGGGGGTCACGCTCTGGCTGGTGGGTCGAATGCCCGGCGAAGCTCTTTGGCAGCAGAGCGTGGGCCAGACCGCGTACAATGCCATCTTGGGCGGCGTCAGCAGCGGCGGCATCATTGCGGCCAGCTTGGTCGCCTATTTTGTGGGTGAATTCTCCAACTCTTATACCCTGGCCCGCCTCAAGGTGCTGACGCAGGGGCGCTGGCTGTGGCTGCGCACGATCGGCTCCACCTTGATCGGTGAAGGCATGGATTCCGTGCTTTTCGTGACGATCGCCTGCCTGGCTGGGGTTTTTCCCTGGGCCATTGCCCTGACCCTGATCGTCACGAATTATCTTTTCAAGGTGAGCATCGAGGCGCTCTTCACGCCGTTGACCTACCAGATCGTCAGCCTGCTCAAACGGCTGGAAAACGAGGACTATTACGATTTCAACACCGATTTCAATCCCTTTCACGTCGAAGCGCAGGCTGGATGATGGGGCGTAATCTGTGACAACACGTCAACGCCACGCCGACAAACAACCGGCGACCGGGCCAGACGCCAGGGAGAATCACGCGGCGGCGCCGGAGCATCACGCCGGTTATGTGGCGATCATCGGGCGCCCCAATGTCGGCAAGTCAACGCTGCTCAATGCTATCCTGGGTCAAAAGATTGCCATTACCGCTCCCAAGCCGCAGACCACCCGCAATCGTCTGCTCGGCATTTTGACGCTGCCCGACGCTCAGATTGTCTTTGTGGACACCCCCGGTATTCATCGCCCGCGCCATAAGTTGGGAGAGTACATGGTGGAACAGGCGGTCATGGCGCTGCCCGATGCGGATGTCATTTTGTGGCTGGTGGATGTGTCAGAGCCGCCCTTTGCGGAAGATGAGCAGATCGCGCAGTTGTTGACCCAACAGGCGGCCGGCCGGCCGGTGGTGATCGGGTGCAACAAGGTTGACCTGGTTGATGAGGCCGCGCTGCGCACACGCCAGGCCCAGTTCAGCGCCCTGGTCTCGCCAGCGTTGATGCTGCCCCTGGCCGCGGTCACCGGCGACGGCCTGGATGGACTGATCGCCCACCTGCAACGCCTGCTGCCGTCAAGCCCGCCCTACTATCCGGCCGATCAAGTCACTGATGTGCAGGAGCGTTTCATCGCTTCAGAGTTCGTGCGCGAAGCGGTGATTCATCACCTGCGCGAGGAAGTGCCGCATGCCGTGGCGGTGGTGGTAGATGAGTTCAAGGTGCGCGGTCCTGATATGACCTATATCTCGGCCACGGTATACGTGGAACGGGAGTCGCAGAAAGGCATCGTCCTGGGCCAAGGTGGGCGTAGGTTGAAACAGATCGGCCAACAAGCCCGTATTGGCATCGAAGAGATGCTGGGGACAAAGGTCTATTTGGAGTTGTGGGTCAAGGTTGTGCCGCATTGGCGCCGCGACATGGCCCAACTGCGCCGCTTCGGTTACGCCGCTGAGTAGACACATAGGGGAGGAATTATGAAGCGCATCATCGGCCGTATCGCCTTGACATTGCTCGTGGTGGCGGCTTTCTTCGCCATCTATCGCCTGCTTACGATCAAGCCGCGCCCTTATAAAGCCTATTTGCAGACGGCGCGGCCCCTGGTGATGGCCCATCAGGGCGGCGCCAACCTGGCGCCCAGTAACACGATGGTTGCGTTTCGCAACGCCGCGCAGATGGGCGTTGATGTGCTGGAATTGGACGTTCACACCACCCAGGATGGCGCGGTGGTGGTCATCCATGACGCTACCGTGGATCGTACGACCAATGGAACGGGACGCGTACATGATTTGACGTTGAGTGATCTGCAGGGGTTGGATGCTGGCTATCGTTTCAGCACGGACAACGACCAGACCTTTCCCTTCCGCGGCCAGGGCGTGGGCATCCCCACACTGCAGGAAGTGCTGACGACCTTTCCTGACTTGCGCATCAACATTGAAATCAAACAGGCTGATCCACCGATGGAGCAGGCGGTGGCCGATCTGATCAAGCAGGCTGGCGCGCAAGAGCGTGTGCTGGTAGTTGCCAGTAACAACGACGTGATCGGGCGTTTCCGGGCCTTGATGCCAGACATGGCGACTGGCGCTTCCGAGAGTGAAGTGCGAGGCTTTTTCTACGCGCAGATGGCACGCGTGTCGGCTTTTTATCGCCCGACGGCCGATGCTTTGCAAGCGCCGGAGTATTTTGGTAATATCCAGGTGCTTTCACCGCACTTTGTGCAGGCTGCGCATGCGCGGGATGTGGCGGTTCATGCCTGGACCATCAACGATGCCGCAACCATGCGCCGCCTGATTGACATGGGGGTGGACGGCATTATCACCGACCGGCCCGATCTGGCGCTGGAGGTGTTGGGGCGTAAGGCTCCTTAATCTGAGTGGTTTGTGCAGATCGCACTTCGAGTGCGGTCATGCTTTTTCACTGTACTAATGACTGTACTGATGATCGAAGGAGTTATCCATGAGTCACGGCTCACCACAGCCGCTGAAAAATCGCTCATGGACAGCAATGTATTTTCAAGGGAGGATACCATGTTAGTTGGCGAGCGCATGACCAAGAACCCCATCGTGATCAACCGTGAGACAGGCGTTGATGATGCCCTACGCCTGATGCGTGACAGGAACGTCCGTCGTCTGCCAGTTGTGGACAGCAACGGCGGCCTGGTGGGAATCGTCTCAGACAAAGATCTCTACCTGGCCTCGCCCTCGCCGGCCACGTCGCTGGACATTTTTGAATTACGCTACCTTCTCTCTCGTCTGCATGTCGAGAAGATTATGTCCACGCCTGTCATCACCGTGACCCCTAAGACGCCGCTGGAGGAAGCGGCCCGCATCATGGCCGATAAGAAGATAGGCGGCCTGCCCGTGATCGAAGGAAACAACTTGGTTGGTATCATTACCGAATCGGACCTCTTCAAGATCTTCGTTGAGCTTTTGGGTGCGCGCAAGCGCGGCGTACGCGTTACCGTGGTGGCGCCGGATGTCAAGGGCGAGCTGGCAACGCTGACCTCGGCGATTGCCGTCAAGGGTGGCAACATCATGGCGCTGAGCACACTGGAAGGGACGAAGCCGGGCACCTTCGAGGTGATGATGAAGACCGACCTGGACATGACTACGGTGCAGGAGATCCTGGGGCGCCTCGACGTTGATATTTTCGATCTGCGTGAAGCGTAAATGCAAGTCGTTTTACTGGCGGCGACTCAGATGAACCCCGCTCTTGCGACGCAGGATCTGACCGGGAGCGATGTGCGTTACCTGGTGGCCCGGGGGGAGGCCTCGTTTGGCCCGGCCTTGATCGAATACGCGGGCCGCGTCTGTTACCGCTCCACCGACAGGATGGGAACGGCGCCGGGCTTCATCGGCGCCCGTGTACGCGAAGGGCACGAGGACATCATCGAGCATCTGCAGATGATCTTCGAGGCGTGGGATGTGCCGGACGCGGACATCCTGTGCGCTTACCAGGTCGCTCACGGCTTGCGCTTCACGCGGCGCGACCAGTCCATCCTACTCAGCATGAACGCCCGCACGCTGCGCGACATCGCCAGGCATTGTGATTCGGAACTGGCTCGCCAACTCCTGACCCTGGTCGTGCAGGAATGGCCCATGCTCTACGCTGACCTGGCAGGAGAAAAGGCATGAACGTTTGGCTGCTTGGCAGTGTGGCGCCCGTCACACTCTCGACTGAGGAGCTAAAGCATCACGGCGCGGCCACATTCCTGCTCGACGGCATTTCGCGCGCGGCCAGCCATCAGTTGGTGCGTCACCGGCTGGCGTCTTTCAGCCAGGAGAGTCAACGCTACGTGGACCTGGGCAAGATCGCGCAGTCGGGCGCAGCGCTGACGGTGACGCCGCCCGCGATCGGGCAGAATCCGGAAACGGCCGTCCGCTTCGAGCAGGCCATGCATGACCTGGAACGGGCTTATGGCGAGCTGCGGAGCCTGGGTATTCGCAAGGAAGACAGCCGCTTCTTGCTGCCCAACGCCGCGGCCACGCGCATCGTCGTCACGATGGATTTCGGCGCCTGGCGTCACTTCTGCTGGCTGCGCTGCGACAAGGCGTCGCAGTGGGAAATTCGCCAGGCGGCCGATGAAATCCTGCGCACCCTCCACCGCCTCGCGCCCGCCGTATTCCAGGACTTGATGGACTATTTTCTGCCAGGGGAGTAGCTGCTAATCAGCCCACGGCGGTTTTCATTCCAGGAAATCGTAGATGCCATCGCGCTGCGGCCAGGCCCGCCCACACGCGGCGCAGATCAGGGCGCTGCTGGCGACCGCCAGGTCGCTGTGATGACAGGTTGGGCAGCGAAACAGACCAGGGACGGCCGCGCCCGCGGCCGTGGAAGGCGCCTGCGCCTGCATGAAAATGCTAGGCGCCAGCTTCAGGGCGCTGGCAAAGCGCTGCAGCAGGCCATCGAGCGCAGCCAGGCGGTTGGCTGACCAGCGGCGTTTGAAGAAACCGGCGCGGAAGTGTGAAACCGCCACCGTACGTTGCACCGCAAAACCAGCCTGCTGCATCTGCTGCGCCACCCACGTTGGGTGAAAATCGAAGTTGAGCGGCACGAACTCGTATGGCTCATGCGCAAAAGGACTCCATCTCTGACGGCGCAGGACAAAGCGCAGGATGGACTTGAGGTTGCGTTTGTTGGCAAACTCCAACACGAAGGCGCCGCCAGGCCCGACGATGCGTCGCAATTCCGCCAGGGCGCGGGGCACATCCACCAGATGATGCAGCACGCGTATCATCACCACGGCGTCGAACGCTCGATCGTGCAGCGGCAGGTCGTAAACGCTGCCTCGTACAAAGACAAAGCGCGGATCGCGGCCCAGGCGTTCCTGGGCCTGGCGCAGCATGGAAAGAGCCGGTTCAACTAATACGACCTGTGAATAGCCGGTGTAGAGATCGGCCAGGCGGCCGAAGCCAGCCCCGATTTCGACCAGGCGGGCGCCACGCGGCGGCAGCAGTGTGCGCAGGGCCAAACGCTCGGCCTGATCTTCGAATGCGCGCTCCTCAGTCCAGAACTCCATTCGATAGGCTGAGCCTTCATAGTCGCAAAGGATCGGCGCCGGGTCTGATGGCGCAGGCGGGACAGGATGAGGGGTGGATTGATCTGTGCGAGTGGGCACGTTGGAAGCTCCGCATGAGTTTTTTGTTAGCGAGTCCAAATGTTTCACGTGAAACATTAACATAATACAAGGCGATTATAACACAGAGCGACATCAAGCACGAAATTGTGCTTGATGGTTTGTTTGACAGTCACGATGTGCATTGGTATAATGGACGATGAATTGACCGGTCGTCTCATCTTGGTATGCTTCGGCCAATCAATGGACAGGGTGCGAGCAGACTACTGTGTTTATTTGGTACCCTGAGCGGTCATAGAATAACCTGGCCCCCTGGTCGGTTCGCTGCTTATACAGCGGAGGAATTTCGTCAGCGACATCTTTGTCTAATGCTTAACCGTGAGGTCGCATGACACTTAGAATACTTGCATTGAAACGCTGATGACGTTGAATCTCGACCAGGGTACTCAGGATTGGTCGAGTTTTTTTTTGGAGAAGCGTACTCATGCAAAGACGAGATAGCGACAAACCAATCCACGAGGAAGAAGATTTCGCCACCCTGCTCGCGGTCTATCTCGGTGAAAAGCAGAGCCATCTCCGATTGCAACATGGCGACCTGGTGCAGGGTGTTGTCGTAGCCATCTCTGAAAAGGAGTTGGTGCTGGATGTTGGGGCCAAGCAGGATGGCATCGTGCCGGCCAGCGACCTGGCAAAACTGGATGCGGCCGCGCGTGACCGGCTGACCCTGGGCGCCACGATGCCCGCGGTTGTGGTCAACCCTCACAACCTGGCCGGAGAGTTGATCCTTTCCATTTACCTGTCCCAACAGGAACAGGATTGGCTGCAAGCCCAAGAACTTCTGGACTCTGGCGTCATTACCGAGCAAGAAGTGGTGGGCTATAACCGGGGCGGCCTGACGCTGGCCTTCAAGAGCATCCGTGGTTTTGTGCCAGCCTCCCATTTGGCCGAATACGGGAGGGTAGCTGAGGCCGAGCGTGGAGAACGCCTGAGCGGTTACGTGGGGCGCACATTGCCCGTCAAAGTGATCGAGGTGGACCGCAAGCAGCATCGCCTGGTGTTGTCACACCGCCTGGCAGAGCAAGACCTGCGCGAGCAGCGCCGGGCATCCCGACTGGACTTGTTGGAGCCGGGGCAGATTGTCGAAGGCCGCGTGACGGCTATTCGTCCCTTTGGCGTTTTTGTAGACATCGGTGGAGTTGACGGTCTGATCCATCTGAGTGAACTCGATTGGCAGATGGTCAAGAACCCGCACGATGTGGTTTCGGTGGGGGACAAAGTTCAGGTCGTGGTGTTACGCCTGGATGAAAACCGCCAACGCATCGCCCTCAGTCGCCGGCGGGCGTTGCCCAACCCCTGGGAGCTTATCACGCAGCATTATCGCGCCGGGCAGGTGATCAGCGTCCGTATTACCAAGCTCATGGAGTTTGGCGCTTTTGCCGAAATCGAGAACGGGATCGAGGGCATGATTCATCTGTCGGAAATGTCACACCGCCCCGTTCGCCATCCGCGCGAGGTCGTTCAGGTGGGGCAGGAACTGCCGGCGCAGATCCTGCGCATCGAGCCGGACCGTCAACGCATTGCGCTGAGTTTGCGCCGCGCCGTGACTGACTGGATTGCGGCGGACGACGATCGCACTCAACATGCGGACGAGGCAATTTTCATTGAAAACGAGTACAACGATTCACTCGTTGACTGAGCATCGAGCAGTATGACCATCTCAGGGAATGACCGGTTTCTTTCGATAAGGTTCGATAAGGTTCGAGAAGGTTCGAGAAGGTTCGAGAAGGTTCGAGAAGGTTCGAGAAGGGAGGTGAGACCATGACCGTACAACTTCGTCCCGGTGAGTCGCAGGACAACCTGCTGAAACGCTTCCGCAAGGCAGTTGCCGAAGCACGCATCCTGCCCACGGTGCGCCAGAAACGCTGGTTCACGCCAAAGAGCGAGCTGAGGCGCATCAAGAAGCAAAAAGCCATTCGCAAGGCGCGACGCACCATTCGCAAGCGTGAGATGAGAGTGCAGGTGTGATTCGATATTATAACGATTCGATAAAAATCGCCTCCGAACTACTAAATATGGGCGCCGCCGCCCGCAGGGGCTGCATATCGTATGCAAAATCAAATCGTTATAACGTCTATTGATCGCGCCCCGGCCACGGAGCGATAGAATGCGCCAGACGCCCGGTCCGTCTGCCATTCTATGGCTCCCGTCGCGCTGTATGTGCATGAAGGAGTGATTAGCTGAATGTCAAAAGACGAAGAAGATAAAATTACCGTGGAAGGCACCATCACCGAGACTTTGCCCAATACCATGTTTCGCGTGAAGATGGATAACGGACATGAGGTGCTTGCCTACCTCTCAGGCAAGATGCGTAAATACTATATTCGAGTTCTTCTGGGCGACCGGGTGCGTATCGAACTTTCGCCCTATGATTTGACGCGTGGTCGTATTGTTTATCGCCATAAGAAATAGCCGTCGGACGCCACAAGGTATTTGACGAGTCAAACATTTTCGCTTGACAAGTTTCCAAATTGAAGGTATACTGCCATTGTTGTAGACGCAGCCCAGGAACGCTTTTCGTACAGTGACACGCTCGTTGTACGGCTGCGCCAATGATGCCGTTTAGGTCATCGGTCTCCAGTTTTTTCGAGGAGGTGATGGTTCGAACGAAAAAAGCTGTCAGTCAACACGCTTTCTATGCAATTTGTGCTTGTTCTGTTTTTCTGCCTGTAACCCATTTTGATTCGGAGGAGATGTATGTCACGTAAGTTCAGTTCGTTGTTTGTCCTGCTTCTCGTAGTAGGCATGATCCTGAGCGCTTGCGGTGGTGGGGCAACGCCCACCGTGGCGCCCGAAGCCACCAAAGCTCCCGAAGCCACCAAGGCCCCCGAAGCCACCAAAGCTCCCGAAGCCACCAAAGCTCCCGAAGGCCCCACCGGGACCGTGACCCTCTGGCACGCCTACGGGACCGGCAGCGCCGAAGAGAAGGCGCTGACCCAGGCCCTGGCAGCCATGAAGGCCGATATGCCCGGCGTCACAGTCAACGTCCTGCAAATTCCGTTCGACCAGGTCTTCAACAAGTGGGAGACCGAAGTGGCAGCCGGCGGCGGCCCGGACATGTTCACTGTGCCCAATGACAACACCGGCAACCAGGCCCGCGGCGGCCTCATCGCCCCGCTGGATGACCTGCTGAAGGGCAAGACCGACGCCTTCCCCGCGGCCAGCTTCGAAGGCGCAGTCGTGGACGGTAAGGTCTACGGCGTACCCGGCATCATCAAGGCCGTGGCGCTGTACTACAACAAGAGCACCGTTCCCACCCCGCCCGCCACCACCGACGAACTGTTGGCGATGGTCAAGGCCGGCAAGAAGATCGAAATCAACCAGAACAACTATCACAACTTCGGTTGGCTGACCGGCGCGTTCGGCGGCAAGCTGATGGACGCGGATGGCGTTTGCACGGCTGACAAGGGCGGCTTCGCCGATGCGCTGCAGTTCATGGCCGACCTGAAGGCCGCTGGCGCTGATTTCCAGACCGACGGCGGCAAGGCCGACACCCTGTTCCGCCAGGGTCAGGCCGACATGATCATCAACGGCCCGTGGGTGTTGGGCGACTACAAGAAGGACCTCGGCGATAAGCTGGGCGTCGCTCCCATGCCCGGCGGCCCCGGCGGCCCGGCATCCCCGCTGGCTGGTGTGGACTACTGGCACATCAACCCCAACTCCAAGGTCGAGCAGCAGAAACTGGCCGTTGACGTGGCCCTGTATCTGTTTGGTCCCAAGGGCGCGCAGATTTACGCAGACGTGGCCGGCAGCCCGATGGTGGCCAAGGGCGTGGCCGCGGCTGATCCGCTGGTCAAGGCTTTTGCCGATGCCGCTGCTGCTGGTTTCCCGCGACC